>NZ_LWGH01000258.1:0-6024 GCF_001635395.1 Sulfitobacter sp. HI0129
CTGAGTTCATGCAGCGGGATGGTGATCCGGTCGATCTGCGGGGTATCGGTCTCGGCCACCGGGCCGGCTTCGGTGGCCCAACCGGCGCCCACGTCGGTATGATCCACCAGCACGTCATAGGATGTCGCCTCGACCCGCACCACGGAAGCAATGGCCCGGATCGAAGCGGTGGCGTTCAGCACCGACTGGACCCGCTCCGCCGTCTGCGGATCGACAAGATAGCCGCCGTCCGAGTTCACGGCAGTCGAAAGCGACTTGCCCTCCAGTTCCAGCCCGCGCAGCCCGTCGTCATCCCCGTTGCGCAGATAGGCGTTGAACGCCTTTTGGTGCGGCGCGCCGCTATCCACGCGTCCGCTCAGGGGGGACCGCGCAGGCGCCGTCATCTTCTGATCCATCATTGTCATACGTTCTTCGCTCCGTTTCACTCTGGTCTCGATCTCGGCCCGAAAGCCCTTCATGTCGGAAAGAAAGCCCGCCACGGCTTCCTCCATCTCCCGCACGGGGGCGGACTGGCTTCGGGAAATCCCGGTCTGTTCTGCGCTCATCGGCGTGTCTCCTGTTGCGTTCCGTTCATGTGGCGTCGTCCTTCCGTTCCAGCGCCGCACGCGCCTCGCGGAAAACGCTGGCGATGCCACTGCAGATGTCCTCCGGCAGCGCGTCACCCTTGGCCCCGACACGGGCGTCAGGCAGCATCGGAAAGGTCACGAGGGAGACCTCCCAAAGGTCGAGCTGCGCCAGAACCCGGTGCCCCTTCTCGTTCCGTTCAGCCCGCACCGTGCGATATCCGATGCTCAACCCGTCGAGCGCGCCGGCCGTGACAAGTGCCGCCGCTTCGCGACCCCGTGCGACATCGCTCAGCAACCGGCCCTTCACCCAAAGGCCCCGCGCGTCCTCGCGCACCTCGTCCCAGACGCCGATGGGCTGTGCGGGATCGTGCTGCCAGAGCATCTTCACACTGCGCCCGGCCTCCGCATGGGCTTTCAGCGACGCGGCATAGGCGCCCGGCGCCACGCTGTCGCCGCCCTGATCCAGGTTTCCGAACAAGCTGGCATAGCCGCTGATCTCCACCCCGTCCGCGACGGTACGGGCATTGTCGAAACGGGCGAACTTGCGTTCCAGCTGCGGCAGGGCCGCGCCCATGCTCTCGTTCCAGTTCTGCATATCGTCTCCTTGCAACTGCATCGCTCACGAAGGCGCCACGACGAGAACGGATTGAACCGCCTGCGCCAGGATCACCGCCACCACCCCGTAGACGGTCAGCCACAACCTGCGTTCCAGCCGGTCGAGCCCCTCCTCCAGCCGCGCGATCCGGCGCGACAGGTTCTCGTGGTGAATGGCGCTCACCCGTTCATGCGCTTCGAGCCGCAATCCCGGGGCACATTCGAACCGCTCATAGCGGGGTTCCTCACCCATCCATCGTCTCCACCGGCAGTCCGAGCAGGCGGCGCTTTTCCGTCTCGCTCAGGAACTCCGCCGCCGACACCCGGGCCCATTGCGCATCGCGCTCTGCCGACAGGGCCGGAACAAGGTCCAGATCCGGGCGCAAGGTGACCCCAGCCGCGCCCACCCCGTCGAACCCGTCGAGCCATTGGCCAAGGGCCGCGCAGATACGGGTCGCCAGCGGCAGCACCGTCAGCCGGTAAAAGGCCCGGTGCGCCTCCTGGTAGTTCGCGTAGGTCGCGTCCCCCTGAATGCCCAGCAGCATCGGCGGCACCCCGAATGCCAGCGCAATCTCCCGCGCCGCCGCCTCCTTGGTTTTTTGGAACTCCATGTCGGAGGGTGAAAACCCCATGGGCTTCCAGTCCAACCCGCCTTCCAGCAGCATCGGTCGGCCTGCGTTGCGGGCACCCTGATGATGGCTTTCCATCTCGTTCACGAGCCGGTCGTATTGATCGTCCGACAGTTTGCCCTGCCCTTCGGCCCCGCGGTAGACGATGGCCCCGCTGGGGCGTGCGGCATTGTCCAGCAACGCCTTGGACCAGCGCGTTGCGGCATTATGCACATCCAGCGCCATGGCCGCGGCTTGCATCGGGCTGAAGCCATAGTGATCATCCTGGGGATGAAAATTCCGCAGATGACAGATGGCGCTGTGCAACCCAGTGGCATCGAACCGGTGCTTGCGCCCGCCCACCGCATATTCGAAGGCGACGGGCCAGCCATCGGCCCCGGGCACTACCGCCATCCGGTCGCTGCGCAACACATGCAGCTCGACCGGCAGGCCCGCTTCGCCCCCCACCGCTTCGAGATATCCGTTCCCCGACAGCAGCAGTTGCGCGTAAAGCGCCTCCAGCAGTTCCGCGCGCCCCTGTCCGGCGTTGGGCCGGGCCAGCAGATCGGCCATGGGATGCGTGTCGAAACGGCGCTGTTCGTTGCCGATGACCAGCGGCAGGGCCGCCGCGGCCTCGGCGATCAGCTTCACGCAGCGAAAGGCGACCGGGTTGGCGCAGAAGCCCGTGCGGGTCAGGCTCGCGGTATCCCGCGCGCTCCATGCCACGCGGCCACTGCTCTGATAGGCGATCACGGGGCCGGTCGCGGACGCTTTGCGCTCCGGCACCACCTCGGCACCCCCCGTTCGCCGCAGAAAATCGAACACCATCCGTCGCTCCCTCCTGATCCCGTGAGCCACCGCATCCCGGAGCAACTGCCCCCTGCCCTGCGGCTCGGAAAGAAATCTCTCAGCAAAGGCTTAAGAGCTGCACGAACCAGCGCACGCCCACCCCGCAACACCCTTTCCCGAGCCTCATGGAAGGGCCATGAAAATGCGAAAAAGGGCGGCCAGAAAGGGCCGCCCTTCGCAGGGATATGGTGTTGGTTGCTCAGTGGCGTTTACCCAGGCGATTCCTGAACAGTGTGCGGTTTCAGCCCGATTTACATAATTGTGGCGTTACAGCTAAAGTCGGTTCACAAGGGAAATCAATAAAGCGGGGCCTCAGATGTTCTTGAAAAATGCATGGTACGTTGCCGCCTGGAGCCATGAAGTTACCCGCGAATTGCAACAGATCACGGTCCTTGGCGAAAAAGTCTGCGTGTTCCGTTCCGAAGCCGGTGATCTCGTTGGATTAGAAGATGCCTGCCCTCATCGCAAATTGCCTCTCAGCAAAGGGCGCATCAAGGGCGACACCGTCGAATGCGGCTATCACGGTCTGACGTTTGACTGCGCAGGCCAGTGCGTCTGGGCCCCCGGGACGGGACGCATTCCCTCCAACGCCAAGGTCCACGCCTACCCCTTGCACGAAAAATACGGATTGGTCTGGATATGGATGGGCAACCCTGCGCTCGCCGATCCGTCAGACATCTTCGAGATTGAAAACTATGACGACCCGGCCTGGGGCATCAACTGTGGCGCTGCGATGGAGTTGGACTGCAACTACCTTCTGATGTGCGACAACCTGCTGGACCCGACCCATGTTGCATGGGTTCACCAAAGCAGCTTTGCGACCGACGCAACCAAGGACACCCCACTGCGCATCACGAAAACCGAAGAAGGCGTCATCGTACATCGCTGGATGATGGATCACGAGCCCGCGCCGTTCTACAAGAAGGTCATCGAGTTCGAGGGCAACTGTGATCGTTTGCAGCACTACGAGGTGCGCTACCCCTCACATGCGTTGATCAGGGCCGTGTTTACCCCCGCAGGCACCGGCGGCCCCGACGGGCCGCTCCATGAAAAAACGTTCATCATGGACAGCTACAATTTCATGACGCCGACGGATGAGGGCCAGACACGCTATTACTGGTTCCAGCTTCGCAATATCCGACCGGACGACAAAGAACTCTCCAAGATGATGACCGCCGACGTCCAGCACGCCTTTGAAGAGGATCGCGCCGTATTGAATGAAGTGCAGAAGGGAATGTCCAACAAGACATCCCCCCATATCGACCTCCCGATCGATGGCGGCCAACTGCGGTTCCGAAGGCAGTTGCAAGCCATGATCAACGAAGAACAACAGGTTGATCGGCAAATGGCGGAATGAACGTATCTGACACTTCGACGTAACCAGAGTCAGATCTACGGCCCTACAGGCTTCGCACCCCCGGGGCGCGCCACGCGGCAGCGGGGGCGATCATCAACTCATGCAAAGCCCAGACCAGCGCGTCCACCCGGTCGGGGGAGCCCGGCCCCTCATACCCCCGCAAAGTCATCCGGCACATCTGATCCTCCAAAGCATCCAGCCTGCCCAGATGCGACACACGCCCCTGTTCGTAAAGTGCCGCCACCGGCTCCGCCCGCGCCACCTTGCCCCGCGTCGCATGGACCGAGCGCAGGGGCACGAACTCGTCCACCTGCCGCAGGACCTCACCCACCATCTGACCGCCTTGATTGACCTCGGCGATCAGCCGGTCTGCCCCGAATCTCTCCATCGCCGAAATAGCCGCCCGGGCCCATCTGTGGGGGGTGGCCCCCGTCACGGTGCAATCCGCCAATACAACGGCCCGCCAGTCCTGCGGCGGCCCCTGTAAACGCGCCCCCACCACCACGATCCCGCATTCGTCCGATCCGGCTTTGCCCGTGGTCGCCGGGTCCAGCCCCACCACGATCCGGTCAAGATCCGGCGCGTCCGCCAGTCTTTGCGCGTCGAGTGCGGCACCCGTCCACAACGCTCCCTCCACGTCGCTTAACAACACGCCGTCCAACTCCTGCCGGGCCAGTCGCGTGCCGCGATATCGCCGGCGCACCTCCTCCAAAAAGGACTCCGCAAGGTTTGCCGCATTGGCTTCCGTCGGCGCATGGGTCGTCACCGTCGAGGGCGCATCCAGCAACCGTTTCAGAACTCCGACATCCCGGGGTGTGGTGGTGACGCAGACCTGCGGCAATTCCCCCAGTCTCAGGGCGAACTGCAACTGGTCCCACGCCGCCTCCGCCTTGCGCCACTTGGCAAGTTCATCCACCCAGGCGGCATCGAACTGCGGCCCCCGCAACCCTTCGGGGTCATGGGCCGAATGAACGCTCGCCACCGCGCCGTTGGGCCAGACAAGCCGCTTGCGGGTGGCTTCCCAGACCGGCCTGCGATCCGGCGGGCTACAGGCCAATATCCCGCTGTCGCCGAATATCATCACCTCGCGCACCTGCTCGATGGTCTCCCCCACGAGCGCCACGTGCCGACACGCCCCCGGGTCGAGGGGCATCGCCCCCTCGACCTTGGATCGAACCCATTCGGCACCGGCGCGGGTTTTCCCCGCGCCGCGCCCTCCCATGATCACCCATGATCGCCAGTCCCCCTCGGGGGGAAGCTGATGCGGCAATGCCCAGAACTCGAAAAGATAGGGCAGCGCCAGCAACTCCGCCTCGTCCAGTTCATTGAGAAACCGGTCCTGAACCGCCGCATCGACGGAGCCGATCCAGCTTGCACCCGATGTCAGCGCGGGCCTTGTCCAGATCGACGGCATATCCTCCGCTGACCACTCCTGCTTGCCTGTTTCGACATTCATTCAATATGTTCTCCGCTTTCGCACAATGCGCCACCAGCCCCTGGATCTGTCCCAGCTGCCGCTTTGCACTTGTTTCGGCAATTTCCCCCCCGGATCGGGCCTGTTCAGTCAGGCCTTCGATCTCTTTGCGCAGACCGCGCACCGCCTCCTGCAACGCGGTCAGTACTTCCGCGCTGTCGGCCAACGCCTGTTCCGGGGTAACTTCCGTCATATCGCTTACCTCTCGTCTGGATCACTCCAACCGAGCAGACATGAAAAAGCGGCCTCCGGATGGTGCCGGGGCCGCCTTACAAGTCTTCTAGCATGCCAAGGAAACTACGTCAGAACGTGCGCTCTGTCAATCGAAATTGGGTTAACAATACCTTGCAAGCCAGTACGATCGCTAAATAATTTCTTTCAGTTTCCCCCGGTGGAGGCATTTCCCGCGGCCTCGGCGCCCCGTTCCGCCTCGATCCGGCGCCACTTGGCGACATTCTCGTTATGCTCCGCGAGCGTCTTGGCAAAGGCATGACCGCCGGTGCCATCCGCGACGAAATAGATGAAATCGGTTTCCTCGGGCTGTGCTGCAGCCATCAGGCTGGCCCGGCCCGGATT
>NZ_LWGH01000259.1:0-5029 GCF_001635395.1 Sulfitobacter sp. HI0129
GCCATCCTCCCGCGTGATCGCCGCCGGGCGCGCCGCCTTCGTGATGCACTGGAAATCCCTGCGCCGCCAGATTCGCGCCCGGGGGACGATCACGCGGGAGGATGGCCCGCAGGCCGACGCCTATTATCGTTCGCGCTCTCTCAAGAGCAGGCTGGGGGCCTGGGCATCGCGTCAGTCGCGCCCGCTGGACAGCCGGGCCACGCTGATGGCCGAAGTCGCCAAGATGACGGCGCGGCACGGGACCGATCCCGCGCGCCCGCCGTTCTGGGGGGGCTACAGGCTCACCCCGGTTGAAATAGAATTCTGGGCCGACGGCGCCTTTCGCCTGCATGACAGGTTTCAATGGCGCCGCGCCGGGCCGGATGGGGAATGGACCGTACAAAGATTGAACCCCTGAAGGTGCGGCTCATGGCAACCTTGGAGGAACAGATAGGAAGGGCTTCTGTGTCAGAGGACATGAACAATGAAGATGCGCTGGATGGCGTGGTTAAATGGTTCGACCCTTCCAAGGGGTTCGGCTTTGTCGTTTCGGACACGGGCGGTCCGGATATTCTGCTGCATGTGAACGTGTTGCGGAACTTCGGGCAAAGCTCGGTGGCGGACGGCGCGCGCCTGCGTTTCCGCGCCCAGCGAACCGAACGTGGCGTTCAGGCGACCGAGGTGCTTGCCGTGCAGCCGCCCGAGGGCGCGCAGGCCAGCGCGCTGGCCGATATCGTGGAACTGGACGGCGCCGTCGTGGCCGCCGCACCGTTGGAGCCTGCGCGGGTCAAATGGTTCGACAAGGCCAAGGGATTCGGATTTGCAAATGTCTTCGGTCGGCGCGAAGATATATTCCTGCACATAGAGGTGCTGCGCCAGTCCGGCCTCTCCGACCTGCAACCGGGGGAGGCCTTGGCGATCCGGGTAATCAACGGTCAGCGCGGCCAGATGGCTGCCGAGGTTCAGGCATGGGAAAAGGTACTGACACAACCCCTTCACGAGTGACCCGGATGGCGCGCGGCCCGCTGTTGGCCATGGCGTTGGCAGGCTGCGTGGCCCAGACGGCGACGGCGGCGGTCTGCCGCGAGGATTCCGTCATGCTGCGGGGCGATTGGGGGCAGGCCCGGTTCAGCGTGGAAATTGCCGACGATCCCGAAGAACGCTCTCTCGGGCTCATGCACCGGGAAAGCCTGCCGCTGGCCTCGGGCATGCTCTTTATCTACGACGAGCCGCAAACGTTGAGCTTCTGGATGCGCAACACGCTGATCCCGCTCGATCTGCTGTTCATCGATGCCTCGGGCGTTGTGCGCAGCATTCATCACAATGCGATTCCGCTGGATGAAACCGATATTCCCGGGGGCGACAACCGGCTTGCGGTGCTGGAAATCAACGGTGGGCTGGCCGCGCGGATGGGCATCGACGTGGGTACGGAACTGCGCCACCCGGCATTTGCCGCGACCGATCCCGCTTGGCCCTGTTAGGGCTTTTCAAAGCCAGACGGGGCGTCTATTGAACCCCAAGTCGGAGCGTGGCGCAGCCTGGTAGCGCACCTGTTTTGGGTACAGGGGGTCGGAGGTTCGAATCCTCTCGCTCCGACCATCTTTCCATTTCATATCACTCGTAGGGCCGGCCTGACGGCGCGGACACTACATCTGGTGGTCTGTCGCGACCTTCTGTCCACATACGGGGATGATTTGCGATTCGGGGCCAAACTTCGCTTGATAGTTGCATAAACGTGACGACTCGAGCGCCGGGGCGGGCGATTGCCGATCGCGGGGAATTTTTCGCCCGTGTGAATGCGCGGGCGGGGCGGGCCTGTGTACAACTTCGCAGCTTACCTCTGTTGTGCGCTCTAAGCCTGTTCATTGCTTGGCATATTCCGCCCCTCGGCCGGGCGCGCGGCCTCTGGACAACTTTGGGGAACCGCGGTGGTTGAATCGGGGATGATCCGAACCCTTCGAACGCAGAGATCCGGTCAACCGAAAGATTAGTCAAATTCTCAAAAAAACGCGTTGACCCGACCGGTGTGTATACGCCAGTTTGTGGGCATCGGCGGCGCGCCCACAATATCTAGTGAAAATCTGGAAGGTGCGCCGGGGTAAGGGGACAGGCTCACGGATCGTTCCGTACACGCATTCTGCGCACCGCTGGCGATGGCAGCGGCCCGAACCTCATGCCCGATCGCTATGACCCGGACCGCGGTGACCTGCGGGCCCTGAAGATAACGCTGGATGATGAGGCAGCTGACAGATGAAGATTGAACGGAAATTCACCAAGGCCGGGCAGGATGCCTACAGCGATCTGGATTTCGTGACCACGGTGTCCGAAATCCGAAACCCGGACGGTTCCGTCGTCTTCAAGCTCGATAACGTTGAAGTCCCCGCGAGCTGGAGCCAGGTCGCATCCGACGTCATCGCGCAGAAATACTTCCGCAAGGCGGGCGTGCCTTCGGCCACGCGCCCGGTGAAGGAAAAGGACGTGCCCGAGTTCCTCTGGCGGTCGGTTCCCGCCGAAGGTGCGACGATGGAGGGCGAAACCTCTTCCAAGCAGGTCTTCGACCGGCTGGCCGGGGCTTGGGCCTACTGGGGCTGGAAGGGCGGATATTTCACCACCGAAGAAGACGCCCGCGCCTATTTCGACGAAATGCGCCATATGCTGGCCAGTCAGCGCGCGGCGCCCAACAGCCCGCAGTGGTTCAACACCGGGCTGCACTGGGCTTATGGCATCGATGGCCCGGCGCAGGGGCATTACTATGTGGATCATAAGAGCGGCAAGCTGACCCGCTCCAAATCCTCCTACGAACATCCCCAGCCCCATGCCTGCTTCATCCAGTCGGTCGCCGACGATCTGGTGGGTGACGGCGGCATCATGGACCTCTGGGTCCGCGAGGCGCGGCTGTTCAAATATGGCTCGGGCACGGGCACTAATTTTTCATCGCTCCGCGGAGAGGGCGAGAAGCTGTCGGGCGGCGGCAAGTCGTCGGGCTTGATGGGGTTCCTCAAGATCGGGGACCGCGCAGCAGGCGCGATCAAGTCCGGCGGCACCACCCGTCGCGCGGCGAAGATGGTGATCGTAGATGCCGACCACCCCGATATCGAGGACTTCATCAACTGGAAGGTGCTGGAGGAGCAGAAGGTCGCGAGCATCGTCGCGGGCTCCAAGATGCACGAAGAAAAGCTGAACAAGCTTTTCGCCGCCATCCGGGCGTGGGACGGCGCGGAGGCGGATGCCTATGACCCGGCCAAGAACGAGGGGCTGAAGGCCGCGATCCGCGAAGCGAAAAAGGTCGCCATCCCCGAGACTTACGTGAAGCGCGTGCTGGATTACGCCCGTCAGGGACACACCAGCATCGAATTCCCCACCTATGACACGGACTGGGATTCCGAAGCCTACAACTCCGTCTCGGGCCAGAACTCCAACAACTCCATCCGGGTGACGAACGCCTTTCTGACGGCGGTGGAAAAGGATGCGGACTGGGAGTTGATCAACCGCGTCGACGGCACGGTGACGAAAACGGTGCGGGCCCGCGATCTTTGGGCGCAGGTGGGCCATGCCGCCTGGGCCTGTGCCGACCCCGGCATCCAGTACCACGACACCGTGAACGACTGGCACACCTGCCCCGAAGACGGTGCGATCCGCGGGTCGAACCCCTGCTCGGAATACATGTTCCTCGACGATACGGCCTGTAACCTCGCATCGATGAACCTGCTGACTTTCCTCCAAGACGGTGAGTTTCAGGTCGAAGACTACATGCACGCCAGCCGTCTGTGGACGGTGACGCTGGAAATCAGCGTGATGATGGCGCAGTTCCCCAGCAAGGAAATCGCGCAGCGGTCCTATGACTTCCGCACGCTGGGCCTCGGCTATGCCAATATCGGCGGTCTGCTGATGAACATGGGGCTGAGCTATGACAGCGACGAGGGCCGCGCGCTCTGCGGTGCGCTGACGGCGATCATGACCGGTGTGGCCTATGCAACCTCCGCAGAGATGGCCGGAGAGCTTGGCGCCTTCCCCGGATACGAAAAGAACGCACAGCACATGCTGCGCGTCATCCGCAACCACCGCAACGCCGCCCATGGCAACGACACGGGCTACGAACGTCTCGCGGTGAAGCCCGTGCCGCTCGATCACGCAAGCTGCCCGCAGCCCGCACTGGTCGATGTGGCGATGTCCTGCTGGGACGAGGCGCTGAAGCTGGGCGAGCAGCACGGCTACCGCAATGCGCAGACCTCCGTCATCGCGCCCACCGGCACCATCGGTCTGGTGATGGATTGTGACACCACGGGGATCGAGCCTGATTTCGCACTGGTGAAGTTCAAGAAGCTGGCCGGCGGCGGCTACTTCAAGATCATCAACCAGTCGGTGCCCGCGGCGCTGGAAAAGCTGGGCTACGGCTCCGCGCAGATCGAGGAAATCGTGAGCTACGCGGTGGGCCATGGCTCCATCGGGAATGCGCCGGGTATCAATCACACCACGCTGATGGGTCACGGTTTCGGCCCCAACGAACTGGCCAAGGTGGACGCGGCGCTGGCGCAGGCCTTCGACATCCGCTTTGTCTTCAACCAGTGGACGCTGGGAGAGGAGTTCTGCACGCAGGTTCTGGGCATTCCCGCCGAGAAGCTGAATGATCCGACCTTTGACCTGCTGCGGTCGCTGGGCTTCTCGAAAAAGGACATCGACGCGGCCAATGACCACGTCTGCGGTACGATGACACTGGAAGGCGCGCCGTTCCTCAAGCAGGAGCATTACGGTATCTTCGATTGCGCCAATCCCTGCGGGAAGAAGGGCAAGCGTTACCTCAGCGTCAATAGCCACATCTACATGATGGCCGCCGCGCAAAGCTTCATCTCGGGCGCGATCTCCAAAACGATCAACATGCCCAACGATGCGTCGATCTCCGATTGCCAGAACGCTTATGAGCTCAGCTGGTCGCTGGGGATCAAGGCCAATGCGCTCTACCGCGACGGATCGAAGCTGAGCCAGCCGCTCGCCGCCGCGCTGGTCGAGGACGACGACGAGGCCGCCGAAACGCTGGAAAGCGGCTCGATGC
>NZ_LWGH01000260.1:0-3487 GCF_001635395.1 Sulfitobacter sp. HI0129
TCGCCCGCCATGGCGGTGTTCAGCACCAGACCGGAGGTGCCCCAGACATGCGGCACGCCGTAGACCTCGCCGTCCACCGTTGTATTGGCCTTGGTGGCTTCCAGCATGGAGGGGATGAACTGGCTTGCGTCGATCTTGGACAGATCGAGCGGCTTGTAGATGCCGAATTCGATCTGCGGCCCGGCGATCCGGTCCTGGCTGGGCTGGGCAAGGTCAAAGCCGCCGCCGTTGGTCGCACGCAGCTTGGCAATCATTTCCTCGTTGTTGGATTTGGTGACTTCGACGGTATGTCCGGTTTCGGCCTCGAACATCTCGATCACATTCTCGGGCGCGTAACCGCCCCAGGTCAAAAGGCGCAGCGTCTCGGCCTGGGCCCCGAAAGAAGAAAGCGCCAGCGCGGATGCGGAAAGAAAGATTGTCGTTTTCATGTCGTACTCCTTGTTGATCGGCCAGGTGGACGTGCACCGCCAGCCGCCCATCCCCCCGCCAGAACGGCAGGCCGATGGCCCGGCATCGGAACGCGTTCCCGCCAAGGTGGCCTTTGGCTATCCCCGCCGTGTGACACATGCATGACACTTTCCGGCAGACAGGCCCCTGCGCGGAATTAGTACAGCTATTGCGGTATGACACAACGATCATGTTCCCGCCGCGGATGATCCACGCAGCAGGAGGTACATTTCGTCGGAAGTACAGGGGCAGATCACGCGCCGCCCTGCGCGGGCGCATGGAACGCGCGCCCGCCACAAAACCCCGAACCCTCAGCGATCAGAGGGCGACAGCCGGATCAGGCCGCGTCCTTGGCCAGACGCAGGCCCATCATCTGCCAGCGCTGATGCGGGTAGAAGAACGTCCGGTATGTCGCGCGCAACTGCTCTTTCGGCGTGGCACAGGACCCGCCCCGCAGAACACGCTGGTTGACCATGAATTTCCCGTTGTATTCGCCCAGGGCCCCCTCCGGCGGGCGGAACCCGGGATAGGGCGCGAAGTCGGACGCCGTCCATTCCCAGACATCGCCCCAGATGCCTGGGCCGGGCAGCGGACGCAGCGCGCCGATCGAACCGGCTTCGCCCATTAGGTTGCCCTGGATAGGCGTATCGCGGAATGCGACCTCATGTTCCGCTTCGGTCGGCAACCGGGCCCCGGCCCAGCGGGCAAAGGCCTCCGCCTCGTAGTAGCTCACATGAACGACGGGGGCGTCCAAAGCAACGGGCTGCGGCCCGCGCAGCGTGTACGTCCACCATTCGCCGTCCTGCGACCACCAGTAGAGGGGATGTTCCCAGCCTTCCTTGCTGGCCACCGCGTGCCCTTCCATCAGCCACAGGCGCGTATCGCCGTAGCCGCCGTCCTCCATGAAGGCGATCCAGTCGCGGTTGGTGACGGGCCGCTCGGCGATCTCGAAGGGCTCCAGCCAGGACTTGTGGCGCGGGCCTTCGCAATCATAGGCGAAACCCTCCCCGTCATGGCCGATTTCGACCAGCCCGCCGGGGTGGCGTTTGAACGTCAGCGGTACCTCGGATGTCACGGCGAGCGGTTCCGGGTCCTTGTAGGCGGGCAGCAGCGGATTGAAGCTGAGACCGTGCAGAAGGTCCGTGATAAGAAGCTCCTGATGCTGCATCTCATGGTGGCAGCCAAGCTCGACCAAAGCGGCGATGTCCTCGGCATCGTCGCGGTCTGCATCCATCAGCCGGTCGAGGCTGTCTTCCACATGGGCGCGATAGCCGCGCACGGCCTCGCCATCCGGGCGGGAGACGAGCCCCCGGCGATCGCGCGCATGACGCGGCCCCGCCTGCGTGTAGTAGGAATTGAAAAGAAAGGCGAAACGATCATCGGGCGAGGTATAGTCAGCCACCCGCGGCTTCAGGATGAACTCTTCGAAGAACCATGTGGTATGGGCAAGATGCCATTTCGCGGGAGAGGCATCTTCCATGCTTTGCAACATGGTGTCTTCGGGGCTCAGCGGTGCGGCCAGTGCCTGCGTCCGGGCGCGCGTGGTGGTGAAAAGGCTCATCGCTTCGCTGGGCGCCAGCGGCAAAAGTTTGGGGTTGTTCATCGGAAACTATCCTCTCGGGCACACAAGACACAGGGTACCAAGCATAATTAAGCCTGAGCCGCTATTTTCAAGCGCCGCCGGGTGCTCTTGCAAAGTTGTGATCCGTTGCCGGAACCGGAAGAGCCTAAAGGCGGTGCCAATCCGTGGGCGCGCCTTCTGGCTGGCACGGCGAATGCAGCGGTGGTAGCGTTTGCCGGGTCGTGACCCCGGAAAGGCAAAACATGACCGACACGTTTCTTGCCGCCGAGCCCCTGATCCGCCTCTCCGCCTTCCTGAGCGTCCTTGTTGCCATGGTCCTGTGGGAGGTCGCCGCACCCCGGCGGCGGCAGGAGATTCCCCGCGTGATCCGCTGGTCGAACAACCTGGCCTTCGTGGTGATTGACACGGTGATCCTGCGCCTCAGCCTGCCGATCCTTGCTGTCGGCCTTGCGGTCATCGCCGAAGATCGGGGATGGGGTCTGTTCAACGCGCTGGATGTGCCCGTCTGGTTTGCAGCACTGGCGTCGATACTGTTGCTCGACCTTGCGATCTATCTTCAGCATGTGATGTTCCATGCCGTTCCCGGCCTCTGGCGGCTGCACCGGATGCACCACGCGGACCTCGACTTCGACGCGACGACGGGTCTGCGTTTCCACCCGGTGGAAATCCTGCTGTCGATGGTGATCAAGCTGGCGGTCGTCGCGGCGCTCGGCCCGCCCGCCTTCGCCGTGTTGCTGTTCGAGGTCATTCTGAACGCGACCTCCCTTTTCAATCACGCCAACATCGACCTGCCCAGGCCCATCGACCGCTTGCTCAGATGGATCGTCGTCACCCCCGACATGCACCGCGTGCACCATTCAATCGACCCGCGCGAAACCAATTCGAACTACGGGTTCAACCTGCCATGGTGGGACAGGCTGCTGGGCACCTATATCGATCAGCCGGCCAAGGGGCACCGCGAGATGGAGATCGGGATCGAGCAGTTTCGCACCACGCGGGATTTGTGGGCCGACCGGATGCTCATTCAACCGTTCCGGGGTCCGGCCTCCGGCCATGCGCTCGATCCGCGCATCACCACGAAAGACGGCGCGGACTGAGCTGCCGGAAAGAGGGGAGCAAGGAGGAGCGGTTCAGCGCGGCCCCTCTTGCGCCTGCCGGCGCGGTTCGGCGTGCCGCACGGCATTCAGCTTTTCGATCCAGTGGTCGGGCAGATCATGCTGAACGGCACCCTCCCGTATCAGGGTGATGTAGCGCAACGAGGGGTTCCCATCCTCCGGCAAGCCGTCAGCGATCAGGCTGAAGGCCCGCAGGCTGTTGCCGTCGCGATCCTCCACGTCAAGCCAGACGGCATAATAGCGCCAGCCCGGCACTCCTTCGGTCGAATGCAGCCAGACCATGTCGCGCCGGGTCATGCGGTAGAGCACGCCCCAGACCTCCGCTTCGGGGTCGGGGGCGATA
>NZ_LWGH01000261.1:0-15093 GCF_001635395.1 Sulfitobacter sp. HI0129
CACCTGAGAAGACACACAAAGCGTGCCCCGGCCTTCTTCGGGGATATAGACAACCTCCACCTCGTGGCCGCCCGCAATCCGGACAAGGTACTTCCGGGTGCCGTCATTGCTGACCTGACGGGTGACGACTTCGGGCACCTCGATCACAAATTTTTCAGCCAGTTCGGCCCGGTAGCCCTTGGCGAGGTTCGTCATCAAGGCGAAGTCGCGCACCCCCCACTGATAAATCCACTGCCAGATCTGGCCGACCCGCATCTTCGCCTGTTTCTCGGGCGTTCCATGGGCGATCAGGGTGTCGCGCATCTTTTCGCGGGTCATGCCGACAAGGTTGACCGGCCCGTCGGGAAGTTTCCGCGGGATTGTATGCACATCCTGTGTGATCGGCGCTGCCGCCTGTCCGATTTCGGCCATTGGAGATTCTCCGACGCTTGGGGATGGGCCTCTATATAGGGATTTTCCCGAGGATCAAAAGAAAACAGCCCCGCAGAGGCGGGGCTGTCGGATCAGAATGTGCAGGGTGGTCAGCTGCCGCAGCGCTTGGCGGCATCCTCCACCGCAGCGGTAAAGCCAAGCAGGGAGAACGTATCCTTCGTCTGCGTACCCCGCCCGGACATCCCTGTCAGGACCGCATCGGCACCGCGCTTCATGGCGGTGATGATCTTGTTGTCGTCTTCCGTGGTGGCCGGCCACGCCCATTCACCTTCGGTGAAAAGCTCGAACGTGGTACCGGAAATATCCATGTTTACCGTGGAACCGGAGGCAAAAGGATACCCGCCGGTAAAGGCGACCTGTCCCTTGGCCCCGGCGGAAGGACGGTAGAATACCATCAAAAGCGTCTGGCCCCGGTTCACCGCGACCACACGTCCGTCCTTGGAATTAACGGTTTCCTTCGGGGTCGACACGCCCCAGCATTCCGTCGGATTGTCCTCGACGAAGACGCTCCAGTCGGTTTTGGCCGCTACGCGGTTCGTGCTCTGCTCCTGCGCAAAGGCACTGCCCGCAACCATCGCGGCACCGATCACCGCCGCCCCAACCGTTTTCATAAATTGCATTCGTACAGCCTCCAGCCGTCCTTGACCTCAATCTCATACCCACGGGAACCGGCGGGCAGGCCTTTGGCGGCTTGCTCTCTTGCAAGTGCTCCCGTTCTTCTCGACAACATGCATACTAACGCCAAACACGCGACCGGCGAAACCCTGATTGGCAGGAATTCGCCCAGACGGAGGACGAGAGCATGACCCAAGCCGCAGAATTTGCAGAAGTCTGGCGGGGGCCCATCCTCGAAAGCGTCCATCACGGCCACGCGGTCATCTGCGACGACACCGGCGAAATCGTCGAAGCATGGGGCGATCCATCCCGCGTAGTGCTGCCGCGTTCGTCGGCCAAGATGATACAGGCCCTGCCGCTGCTCGAATCGGGCGCGGCG
The DNA here is from genome assembly GCF_001635395.1 of Sulfitobacter sp. HI0129. Taxonomy (NCBI): domain Bacteria; kingdom Pseudomonadati; phylum Pseudomonadota; class Alphaproteobacteria; order Rhodobacterales; family Roseobacteraceae; genus Sulfitobacter; species Sulfitobacter sp. HI0129. The sequence continues at coordinate 1,427 of NZ_LWGH01000261.1, forward strand.
GATGCGCGCAAGCTGAACAGCGCGCAGCTCGCCCTTGCATGCGCTTCCCACCAGGGTGCGGCGATCCATACCCAAAGGGTGGGCGACTGGCTGAAGGATCTGGGGCTGAAGGATGCGGATTTTCGCTGCGGCCCGCATATGCCCTATTCACGGGAAGCGGAGGTGGAGCTTATCCGCGCGGGTGAATCGCCCTGTCAGATCCACAACAATTGCTCAGGCAAACATGCGGGCTTCCTGACCCTGAACGCCCATCTTAACGGCGGGGCCGACTACGTGGAGCCGGAGCACCCGGTTCAGCGCGCCTGCCTCGACGCCTTTGAGCGGGTGACACAGGAAACCTCCCCCGGATACGGCATCGACGGCTGCTCGGCGCCGAACTTCGCCAGCACCCTGCACGGGATGGGCCGCGCCATGGCGCATTTCGCCGCCGCGCCCGAAGGCTCGCCCGAAGAACGCCTGCACCGCGCCATGCGCGAACATCCCGAACTGGTCGCAGGCGAAGGCCGCGCCTGCACCGAGCTGATGCGTGCCATGGACGGGCGGGTCGCGCTGAAAACCGGCGCCGAAGGCTTCTTCATCGCCATTCTGCCCCACCGCAAACTCGGCATCGCGCTCAAGGCGGCGGACGGCGCTACACGCGCTGCCGAATGCGCCATCGCGGCGCTGCTTGTCCGGCTCGGGGAGTTGGACGCCAATCATCCCGCGGCGGTCAAACGGCTGCGGCCCGCCATACTGAACGCCCGCGGGATTGAGACCGGATCCATCAGACCAGCAGCCGCGCTGACCTGATTCCGCTTCCAAATGGTTTTAAATCCCGGGGGGCCCGGGGGGCTGGCCCCCCGGGGGTGGCGCCAAAATCACCCGGCGAAATCAGCCACCCCGTACCCCTGCAGGTAAAGCAACGCGGTCAGATCGCCGAAGTTGATCCGCAGGTCGCACTCAGCCGCCACAACCGGCTTGGCGTGCAGCGCCACTCCCATCCCGGCGCGGTGCAACATGCCCAGATCATTGGCCCCATCCCCCACGGCGAGCACGTCGCTTGCATCGAACCCCAGCCGCGCCGTGATCTCCTCCAGCGCATCGACCTTGGCCTGCCGACCGAGGATCGGGATGCCGACGTCGCCGGAGAGCACGCCATCCTCCGCCAGAAGCGTATTCGCGCGATTTTCATGGAAGCCCAGTGCCTCTGCCACCGGCCCGGTGAAGGCGGTGAACCCGCCTGAGACAAGCGCGGTGTGCGCCCCGTTCTCCCGCATGGTCGCGATCAGCTGACGTCCTCCCGGCATATGCGTGATCCGGGATGCCAGCACCTCACCGACGATGCTTTCCTTCAGACCTTTCAAAAGCCCCACCCGCTCGCGCAGCGCCGCCTCGAAATCCAACTCGCCGTTCATCGCGCGCGCGGTGATCTCCTTCACGCGGTCGCCCACGCCTGCCGCATCCGCCAATTCGTCGATGCATTCCTGCTGGATCATCGTACTGTCCATATCCGCAAGCAGCATGCGCTTGCGCCGCCCCTCCTGCGGAACGATCCCAAGATCGACGCCCATCCGCTGGCACTCCTCCCAGACCTGCCAGCGGTTGCCTGGCATCGCGGCAAGCGAGAACTCAGCCGCCTCGTCCGGGGCCAGCCAGAGAGCATCGCCACCACCCCACGCGTTGCGCAGGGAGTCCACCAGCGCAGGGTCGAGATTTGCCTTTTCCGGATCGGTAAGAAGGACAGCGGTGAACATGGCGAAGTTTCCGATGCGCGTCAGGAATGTCGCAAAAAGCGACTCGAGCGGCGTTCTAGCCACGTTTTTCCACTTGTGCCAGCCCGGGCCGCGCCGTAATTCCGGCGGTGGGACACCCTTCCCCAACGAAGGGCGCTTATCTGAAAGGGTAGCATTATGGCTATTGCACAACCGGCTTCACAGCCGGACTCCGTTCGTCCGACCACAAAACCGGCGAACCCGCGTTTCTCCTCCGGCCCCTGCGCCAAACCCCCCGTTTTCGATCTGACCCGGCTCGCGGATGCACCGCTTGGGCGCAGCCACCGCGCGGCGGTCGGCAAGGCGAAGCTGCTCGAGGCAATCGAGACGACGCGCGAGGTTCTCGGCGTTCCCGCAGATTATCGCATCGGCATCGTGCCGGGCTCCGACACGGGCGCTTTTGAGATGGCGATGTGGACGATGCTGGGCGAACGCCCTGCCCAAATGGTCGCTTGGGAATCCTTTGGTGCGGGCTGGGTGACGGATGCGGTCAAACAGCTCAAGATCGACGCGACGACCCATACCGCCGACTACGGCGAGATCGTGGATATGGCGGCGCTTAACTACGATAACGACGTCTGCTTTACGTGGAACGGCACGACCTCCGGCGTGCGCGTACCGTCGGGCGATGTCATTCCCTCAAATCGCGCGGGCCTGACGTTCTGTGATGCGACATCGGCGGCTTTTGCCCAGGATCTGCCTTGGGACAAGCTGGATGTAACGACCTTCTCCTGGCAGAAAGTGCTGGGCGGCGAAGCGGCGCATGGCATGCTGATCCTGTCGCCCCGCGCTGTCGAAAGGCTGGAAAGCTACACCCCCGCCTGGCCCCTGCCCAAGATTTTCCGGCTGACGAAAGGCGGCAAGTTGATAGAGGGCATCTTCAAGGGCGAAACGATCAACACGCCCTCCATGCTCTGTGTCGAAGACTATCTTCAGGCGCTCGACTGGGCAAAATCGGTCGGTGGCCTGAAAGGTCTGATCGGACGGGCCGATGCCAATGCGCAGGCCATCGCAAGGTTTGTAGAAGATCACGACTGGATCGAATTCCTCGCTAGCGAGCCAGCGATCCGGTCGAACACCTCGGTCTGCCTCAAGTTCAACGACGGGCGCATCGCCGACGGTGCCTCCTTCGCCAAGGCCGTCGCCAAGCGGCTGGAGTCCGAAGGCGTGGCGCTGGATATCGGTGCCTATCGCGATGCTCCTCCGGGTCTGCGGATCTGGTGCGGCGGCACGGTCGAGACCTCGGATATCGAGGCGCTTCTGCCATGGCTCGCCTGGGCTTTCGAAGCCGAGATCGCGGCACAGGCCAAGGCGGCCTGAGGCTTCCACAATTCCCCATTTCAGGCGCGGCAGCCCAAGGCTGCCGCCCCGTTCCCCAATACATCAAAGGACCGCCCCATGGCACCCAAGGTACTCATTTCGGACAAACTCAGCGACGCCGCTGTGCAGATTTTCAAGGATCGCGGCGTCGAGGTCGATTTCCAGCCCGACCTCGGGAAGGACAAGGACAAGCTGGCGGAGGTCATCGGCAACTACGACGGCCTTGCCATCCGCTCCGCCACGAAGGTGACGGAAAAGATCCTCGCGCAGGCTGACAAGCTCAAGGTCATCGGCCGGGCAGGGATCGGCACCGACAACATCGATAAGGACGCCGCCTCCAAAAAAGGGGTGATCGTCATGAACACGCCCTTCGGCAACATGATCACCACCGCCGAACATGCCATCGCCATGATGTTCGCCGTCGCTCGCCAGATCCCGGAGGCCAGTTCCTCTACCCATGCCGGTAAATGGGAAAAGTCCAAGTTCATGGGCGTGGAACTGACGGGCAAGACCCTCGGCGTGATCGGGGCAGGCAATATCGGTGGCATCGTCTGCGACCGGGCCCGCGGACTGAAAATGAAAGTCGTGGCCTACGATCCCTTCCTCGGCGAGGAAAAGGCCCAGAAAATGGGCGTGGAAAAGGTAGAACTGGACGAACTGCTGTCGCGGGCCGACTTCATCACCCTCCATGTGCCCTATACGGAGCAGACGGCGAATATCCTGAGCCGCGAGAACCTCGCCAAGACCAAGCCGGGCGTGCGCATCATCAACTGCGCCCGCGGCGGGCTCGTGGACGAAGAGGCACTGGCCGAACTGCTGAAGTCCGGACACGTCGCCGGGGCCGCTTTTGACGTCTTTGCCGAGGAGCCCGCGAAGGAGAACCCCCTTTTCGGATTGCCCAATGTCGTTTGCACCCCGCACCTCGGCGCCGCCACGACCGAGGCACAGGAAAACGTCGCCCTTCAGGTGGCCGAACAGATGTCCGACTATCTGCTGACCGGCGCCGTGACCAACGCGCTCAACATGCCCTCCGTCACCGCCGAGGAAGCGGCCGTGATGGGGCCTTGGGTCAAACTGGCGGGCCATCTCGGTGCCTTTATCGGGCAGATGACCGATGAACCGATCAAGGCCATCAACATTCTTTATGACGGTACGGTTTCGACCATGAATACCGACGCGCTCAACTGCAGCGTGGTGGCAGGCATCATCAAGCGCGCGAACCCGGACGTGAACATGGTGAGCGCGCCCGTGGTGGCCCGTGAAAAGGGCATCCAGATCAGTACGACCAATCAGGACAAATCCGGCGTTTTCGACGGCTACATCAAGGTCACCGTCGTGACGGACAAACGCGAACGCTCCATCGCCGGCACGGTCTTCTCTGACGGCAAGCCGCGGTTCATCCAGATCAAGGGCATCAACATCGAGGCCGAGGTGGGGGCGCATATGCTCTACACCACGAACGAGGACGTTCCCGGCATCATCGGCGTTCTGGGCAACACCATGGGCGGAAATGGCGTGAACATCGCCAACTTCACCCTCGGTCGCGCCGCCGCCAAGGGCGAAGCGATCGCACTTCTCTACGTGGACGAAGAAGTGCCCGCCCCTGTCATCAAGAAACTGCGCGACACGGGGATGTTCACCCAGATCAAGCCGCTGCAGTTCGACGTGGCCTGAACCTAGAGGGCGGGCAACCTCTGCCCGCCCTGCCTCTCCGGAAGGATGCGTGCATGCCCCAACCCATCTATGCAATCGGCGACATTCACGGCCAGTTGGATGAATTGGAGCGTGTCCTTTCCCTGATCGATGCCGATGGCGGCCCCGATGCCGCCATCGTCTTTGTCGGCGACTACGTGGACAGGGGGCCTGAAAGCCGCGGGGTGATCGACCTGCTGACCAAGGCGCAGGACGCGGGGCGGCCCTGGACCATGCTCAAGGGAAACCACGACAGGTATTTCCAACGTTTCCTGACAAACGGAGCGTTGCACGATCCCGCGACCCGTGCGGATCTTCTGTGGCTCAATCCGCGGCTCGGCGGCGACAAGACGCTGTTATCCTACGGGATCGACATCGAAGCTTCTGCCGAAACCGCGGAACTGGCAGCGCAAGCGCGTGCCGAAGTACCCCAAAGGCATGTGGCGTTTCTGGAGGGTCTGCCTTCGCTTCATGTTACGGATGAGTTGATATTCGTGCATGCGGGCATTCGTCCGGGCGTACCGCTGGACGATCAGACAGAGGATGATCTCGTCTGGATCCGCGATCCCTTTCTCACCGATACCCGGGATCACGGGAAACTGGTTGTACATGGCCATACCGCGCTGGATCAGCCCCAACACCACGGCAACCGTGTCAATCTGGATGCCGGGGCGGGGTATTTTCGCCCTCTCCACGCGGCGGTATTCGAAGGTCGGGACTGCTGGCGGCTGACCGACGCGGGGCGCGTGGCCCTTCTGCCGACGCTCTAGGAGCCTGCAGTCGCATCCAAAGCATCGCGGATGCGGGGCGCAAAGCCCCCGAAGCTGGGTGCGTGCAACAACAGAACCCCCTGCGCGGCAATCTCTTCCATCGCGCGCAGGCTTTCAGCGTCAGGGCCCGGCCCGGGTTCGCGCAGAACGACGGCCCTGATACGCCCGGGATGGCGCAGAACCGCGTCGCGGTAGACGAAAGCATCGTGTTGCCCGGTATCCCCCACCAGTACATACGGCAGCGTAGGGTTTGCCGCCAAAAGCACATCGATGCTGTCGCCCTTGTGATCGCCATGCGTTCCGGTGATGAACTTGGTTTCGCTCATTCCCAGATCGCGCAGGAACTTCGGCCCGGGCACCAGACCGGCCCGCTCGAAAATGCGGCGCAGGAAGTAATGCAGGTTCCAGGGGGATGAGCTGACATAATAAACTGGGTTGCGCCCGCCCTCAGACAGGGTTTCCATGAAAGGCGGGGCATCTTCGAATACCTTGCGGGTCATCGCGTTCCCCGTCAGCGAGGTCCAGAGGTTCCGGGCGATCGAATAGGCCCCCGTCTGCATCATCGTGTCGTCGATATCCGAAATAACAGCGAATTCCGCGTCATCCCGCGCGATCAGAACCGGGCATACCGTGACGCCTTCCTGACCTCTGATGCTCACATCGACATTGACCCAACCCTCCCGCGCGTCGCGCGGCAGGAGCAAGGTAAAATATCCTTCCTGCCCGGAAATGGCCGTCACGCCCCGCGCGGCCACCTCCACATCCGCCACTTCATCCGTCAAAAACAGTGACACCATCTGGCGAAAGTTCAGCCAGAGCGATTGGGACGGATCGGGGCGATGCCTCCGCAAGGAGCCGAGGACGCGGCCCCTCACCACCAGATGTTCGGGATCCGCGTAGCCGATATAGGGCGCGATCACCTTCTTCCGGATCCGTCGCGCGCGCCAGCTATCCCAGGTTCGCTCGCTCCATAAAGCGATGCGATGAATCGCCGCCATGATCCTGCCTTTACTCACTACATACGCCCCCGTATGGCACTTCACCCTTTCGAGAAATACTCCGGGGGAGGCGGGCTTGCAAAGCCCGGCGGGGGCTGGCCCCCATCAAGCCTTCGTCCAATCCAGAACCACCTTGCCGGAACTGCCCGATTTCATAGCGGCGAACCCCGCTTCAAAATCATCGACCGGAAAGCGATGCGTGATGATCTTGGACACATCGAGCCCGTTTTCCAGCATCGCGATCATCTTGTACCATGTCTCAAAGATCTCCCGGCCATAGACACCCTTGATGGTGAGCGCCTTGAAAACGATGCGGCTCCAATCGACGGGCGATTTGCCGGGGGGTATGCCCAGCATCGCGATCCGCCCGCCCATGGTCATGGCTTCGACCATCTGGTCCAGCGCGTGCTGGTTGCCCGACATTTCCAGACCGACGTCAAATCCCTGCTTCATCTTCAGCCGGGGGATCACCTCCCCCAGCTCTTCCTCCGCCACGTTGACGGGAACGACATCTGGCACCACCTGCGCCGCCAAGGCCAGACGATCAGGATTGAGGTCGGTGATCACCACATGCCGCGCGCCGACGTGTCGCGCCACCGCCGCCGCCATGATCCCGATGGGCCCAGCGCCGGTAATCAACACGTCTTCCCCCACCAGATCGAAGCTGAGCGCCGTATGCACGGCGTTCCCCAACGGGTCGAGGATGGCGCCTATATCGTCGCTTATTTCGTCAGGCAGGGGCACGACATTGAAGGCGGGCAAGCGCAGGTATTGCGCAAAAGCGCCCTGCTCGTTCACCCCGATCCCCCGGGTCGCCGGGTCGAGGTGGAATTTCCCGGCACGGCTCTGCCGGGAATTCTTGCCGATCAGATGCCCTTCGCCGGAGCAGCGCTGGCCAATCTCCAGACCTTCGACATTGCGCCCCAGTTCCACGATCTCCCCGGCGAACTCATGCCCGGTGATCAGCGGGACGGGGACGGTTTTCGCCGCCCATTCATCCCAGTTCCAGATATGGATATCGGTGCCGCAGATGCCGGTTTTGTTGATGCGGATCAAAACGTCGTCCGGTCCGATTTCGGGCACCGGTGCATGGGTCATCCACAACCCTTCCCGGGGATGGAGCTTTGAGAGCGCCTTCATCTCATTCGTCGTCATTGGATCACCCCGCAGGCCTTGCCGGCCGTTTCGAAAGCGTCGAGCGCGCGGTCAAGTTCTTCCCGGCTCAAAGCTGCGTTCATCTGCGTTCGGATCCGCGCCTGTCCCCGGGGCACCACCGGAAAGAAGAAACCGCTCACATAGACGCCCTCTTCGAAGAGGCGCGCCGCCATGTCCTGCGCCAGCCGCGCCTCCCCCAGCATGACCGGGACGATCGGATGCTCCCCCGGCAGCAGATCGAAGCCGAGACGTTCCAGACCCGCCCGCCAATAAGCTGTGTTCTCGAACAGCTGCTCGCGCAACGCGTCGCCATTCATGACCAGATCGATGGCCCGCAAGCCTGCCGCCACGATGGAGGGCGGCAAGGAGTTGGAGAAAAGATAGGGCCGGGCCCGCTGACGCAGCAGGTCGATCACCGGCTGCGGCCCCGCGATATACCCACCGATGGCACCGCCCAGCGCCTTGCCCAACGTCCCGGTCAGGATGTCCACATCGACGCCGTGATGCGCCGGGGTGCCCGCGCCCTTGGGGCCCATGAAACCTGTCGCATGGCAATCGTCCACCATGACGAGGGCCTCGTATTTTTCGGCCAGCGCCGTGATTTCCGGCAGGTTGGCCAAATAACCGTCCATGCTGAAAACACCGTCCGTCGCGATCATGATGAACCGCGCGCCTTCGTCACGCGCCAGTTTCAACTGCCCTTCAAGATCGGCCATGTCGTTATTCGCGTAACGATAGCGCTTCGCCTTGCACAGACGAATACCGTCGATGATCGAGGCGTGGTTCAACGCGTCAGACACGATGGCGTCCTCGGGCCCGAACAACGGCTCGAACAGGCCCCCGTTCGCATCGAAACAGGCCGCGAAAAGGATCGAATCGTCCTTGCCGAGGAAGTTCGCCAGTTTCTGCTCCAGTTCGCGGTGAATATCCTGCGTACCGCAGATGAAACGGACAGAGGCCATGCCGAAGCCTTTGGGGTCCATCGCGTCGCGCGCCGCTTCGATCAGATCGGGATGGTCCGCCAGCCCCAGATAGTTGTTTGCGCAAAGATTAATGACTTCGCGCCCCCCTACCGTGATCTGCCCCCCCTGCGGAGAGGTGATCAGACGTTCCCGCTTCATCATCCCGTCCGCGTCGATCCCGGACAGTGTTTCGGAAATATGGTCGAGATAGGCGCGGTTCATGGCAAAGCTCCTTCAGCTGGGTTGCTTCTATCATAACGGAATTGCCTCCGAAATACCGGATTCCGTGATGGCGGAGATTTCGGGCGCCCTTTCAGGCGTCCTGCACGACAAGAAACGCCCGTAAGGCTCCTTTCACCGCGCGAATCGCATGCGGTACGTCGGCGGCGTAGCGCGCCGTGTCGCCCGGCCCCAGAAGGTTCGCCTCCGTTCCGCTGGTGACTTCGGCGTGACCATCGATGACGCTGAAGTATTCGCGTGCGCCGCGGGTGTGCGGCGCGCTGACCAAGCCCCCGCCCGCTTCGATCAGAAGCTCGTAAACCTCATGCCGGCCCGCTTCCTCGGGGGGTGAAAGGATGCGGATTTTGCAGCCATTCCCGAGGTTTGCAATCGTGGGCACCGCCCCGCTGCGCAGCACTTCCATCGTGGGCACCGCCGCTTCGCTGTCGAGCAGACCGGCAAAATCCACCTGCAGGGCACGCGTCAGGTTCCACAGGGTTGCGATCGTCGGGCTGCTTTCGCCCCGCTCGATCTGGCTCACCATTGACCGGGAAACCCCTGAAAGTTTCGCGACAGCATCGAGACTCAGCCCCTGCGCCTGCCGGGCCTGTTTCAACCGGGCTGGCAGTTGGGTGAGAATGGCGTCTGAATTTTCCGTCATGGCGGAGGAATGTCGCATGGCGCGCGCCCCTGTCAAGTATCACGGCGCGAGGCCGCTGGAATCATCCGCAACCCTGTGCATAGAGTGACGCCGATCCCAACAAGGCAGGACAACATGGCACAGGAAATCGTAATTCTCGACGGCGCGCGGACCGCAATCGGCACCTTTGGCGGCGCGCTTGCGAATACTCCGGCGATCGAACTCGGCACCGTCGCGGCAAAGGCCGCGATGAAACGCGCCGGGGTGGAGCCGGGGCAGATCGGCCATGTCGCTTTCGGCAATGTCATCAACACCGAACCCCGGGACATGTATCTGAGCCGGGTGACAGCCATGCAGGCGGGCGTGCCGGAAAGTGTTCCCGCGATGAACGTGAATCGGCTCTGCGGTTCAGGGGTGCAGGCCATCGTTTCCGTCGTGCAATCGTTGATGCTGGGGGACGCTGAATTCGGCCTCGCCGGTGGGGCGGAAAGCATGTCGCGTGCGCCCTATATCCTGCCCGATGCGCGGTGGGGCCAGAAAATGGGTGATGTCCGCAGCCTCGATATGCTGCTGGGCACGCTGAACTGCCCCTTCGGCTCCGGCCATATGGGGGTGACGGCGGAGAATGTCGCGGCGGAGCATCAGGTCAGCCGGGAGGAAATGGACGACTTCGCCCTGCGCAGCCAGAAACGCGCCAGCGCCGCGATCGAGGAGGGCCGGTTCAAGGAACAGATCGTTCCCGTAGAGGTGCGCGTCAAACGCGATATGGTCGCTTTCGACACCGATGAACATCCCAAGGCCACATCCAGAGAAGCGTTGGCTGGGCTGAAGCCGGTCTTCAAGAAAGACGGCTGCGTGACGGCGGGCAATGCGAGCGGTATCAACGATGGCGCTGCCGCCGTGGTACTGGCAACCGCCGAGGCCGCGCAGAAGGCGGGCCTGACGCCGCGCGCAAAGATCCTCGGCTATGCCCATGCGGGCGTGCGCCCGGAGGTCATGGGCATCGGGCCGGTACCGGCGGTGGAGAACCTGCTCGCCCGTACGGGGCTGAAGCCGGAGGACTTCGACGTCATCGAAAGCAACGAAGCCTTCGCAAGCCAAGCCCTCGCCGTGACGAAGAACCTCGGCCTCGATCCCGAGCGGGTGAACCCGAACGGCGGGGCCATAGCACTTGGTCATCCGGTGGGGGCGACCGGTGCCATTATTACCGTCAAGGCGCTCTACGAACTGGAGCGCATTGGCGGCAAGCGCGCGCTGATTACCATGTGCATCGGGGGTGGTCAGGGTATCGCCCTGGCGATCGAGCGCCTTTCCTGAGCGGGTAAGCGTCTTTCCATACCGTGCGCCCTGCGGGGGGGGCACGGGGGGCCGGTCTCCGGGAGGAGGATGGAGACCGGCCCGCGTCGACGGGTTCGGGGAGGAAGCGCCGTCGGATCGGTGCCGGACGGACTCGGGGAGGAGGAGGTCCGGCGCCTGACGCCGCCGCACCCGTTCAGGGGCGGCTGGCGATTAGGTCAGTCCAACACGCAGGTCGGACAAAGGTTTCATCGGTCACAGACCATCGTAACGATAGGTCACCAATTCGCGTGCCCGCTGGGGAATATCGGCGCGTTTCAGCTCGATATTGTTCAGTTCCTGATCGGAAAGGGCGCGCAACGCGGTTTCCATCCGGGCGATCTGCATGCGGTTCACCACAGTACGAAAACCGGTGGCAAAGCGCCGCTTGCCCGCGGAAAGGGTTGCGCCGGCGGCGGCGAAGTTTTCGGCCAGATGCGGCCGGGGGAGGATATTGTCATACTGCTTCATGGCGGGTGTCCTTTGCGAATTCTTCGAGTGCAACGCGCCGGATATGGGCGCGGGGGATGCCGATATCGGCCAGTTCCCGATCAGACAGGACGCGCAGTTCAGCGAGCGTCTGCCGGTACTTCCGGCGGCGTTCCGTTCTGTCCGCCACTGCGGCGCGGATCTGCGCATACCGGGCCCCTACGGTCCCGAGCATGTTTCCAAAGCCACCGGGGGCAGAAGACTGGATCAAAGACATACGGCGTTCCCATGCATTATTGCTGCAACGCAGTAATCGCGCTGCACTGCAGAGGTAGCGCTACCGTGCCCGAGTTTGTACCGGTGGTTTGTGCATAGCTCCCTTGTAAAAATGAGGACCCGGGAGGGGTTGACGGCAAGCGCGTAAGCCCGGTGCCCCGGCTATCCAATCATCTCAAGGATGAAATGCCTTGTAGAGGCAGTCAGCCAAGGTTGCTGAGCGCCAGAACCACGATACCGCCCAGAACCGCCCCGAGCCCCATGGAGCCCGCAAGCCAGCGTTTGCGCAGGCGGTCCGTCCGAGGGCGTTCTTCGGTCTGGCGCATCAGGGCAGCCTCGACCAGTGCGGGCAGACGCGGGCCGAAGCGCGCCAGAACCCGGGCCGTCTGTGAAAGGTCGGACAGCACGGCGCGTGGACCGAGCGATTTGGCGATATAATCGGTGACGATTGGGCTCGCGACCTGCCAGATGTTGATATGCGGGTTGAGCGAGCGTGCCACACCCTCCACGACGACCATGGTCCGTTGAAGCAAAATAAGCTCCGTCCTCGTTTCCATGCCGAACCGTTCCGTGACCTCGAAAAGGTAGGTCAGCAGACGGGCCATCGAGATACGGGTGGCATCCATCCCAAAGATCGGCTCCCCCACGGCGCGCAGGGCGCGGGCGAATTCATCCACATCCTTGTGGGCGGGGACGTATCCGGCCTCGAAATGCACCTTGGCCACGCGAAAGTAATCGCGCCGGATGAAGCCATAAAGGATCTCCGCGTAGACGCGGCGGGTATATTCATCGATATGGCCCATGATCCCGAAATCATAGGCGATGATGTCGCCCTCTGGCGAAACCTTCAGGTTGCCCTGATGCATGTCGGCGTGGAAATAGCCGTCCCGCAGCGCATGCTGGAGAAAGAGTTGCAGCACCCTGTCGCCCAGGGCCACCCGGTCATGCCCGGCCGCGTCGATCGCTGCGTTGTCCCCCATCGGGACGCCATCGGCCCATTCCAGCGTCATGACCCGGCGGGCCGAATATTCCCATTTGATGTCCGGCAGCTTGAGGCCTTCGTCCGCCTTGGTGTTGGCCGCGAATTCGGAAGCCGCAGCGCTTTCAAGGCGCAGGTCCAGCTCACCCCGGACGACGCCGTCGAAATGCTCGATCACCTCCATCGGGCGCAGGCGGCGCGACCCGGGGGAGAAAAGCTCCACCATCCGCGCGGCGAGGTAGAAGGCATCGATATCCTTGCGAAAGGCCCGTTCGATATTGGGCCGCAACACCTTTACGGCCACCTCCTGCCCCGTTTCGGCAATGCGCGCCCGGTGCACCTGCGCGATGGAGGCCGCCGCCACAGGCTCCGAAAATGCCGAGAACATGGCTTCGAGCGGCAGGCCAAGCTCCTTCTCCACCTCGGCCTTCGCCAAATCGACGGAAAAGGGAGGAAGCTTGTCCTGAAGTACACGCAGTTGCACGGCAAGCTCATCGCCTACAACGTCGGGACGGGTGGAAAGCACCTGCCCGAACTTGATGTAGGCCGGGCCCAGCGCCGTCAGCGCGCGGGTGGCGGGCGGCATGGTCGGATCGCCCGCATATCCGAGGTATTTGAACGGCCGCCCCAGCGCCCGTGCCACGAAACGCAGTGCCGGCGTGGCATCAAACGCATCCAGCACCACGTTCATCGCGCCCGTACGTTCCAGCGTGGCGCCCGTACGGATCAGGCGCCAGATGTTATGAGGTCCGCGCATCTAGAGCTTCCAGCCGGAATGAAGTGCAGCGATACCCATGCTGAGGTTGCGATAGCGCGCCTGTTCGAACCCGGCAGCCCGCACCATACCGAGGAAGGTTTCCTGATCGGGGAAATTGCGGATCGATTCCACGAGGTACTGATAGCTGTCGCGATCATTGGCAATTGCCTGACCCAACCGGGGAATGATGTTGAAGCTGTAGAGGTCGTAGGCTTTCTGCATCGCCGGGTTGGGCAACTGGCTGAACTCCAGCACCATGAGCCGCCCGCCGGGGCGCAGAACGCGGAACGCCTCGTTCAGGGCCTCCTGCGGGCGCGTGACGTTCCGGATGCCGAAACTGATGGTGTAGACGTCGAAGCTGTCGTCGGGAAAGGGCAGCGCCAT
>NZ_LWGH01000262.1:0-13004 GCF_001635395.1 Sulfitobacter sp. HI0129
GAACGAAGTTCTGGCCCGCCGAAGGTGTCGGCATGGGCAAGGATCACACGATCTTCGCGACCGTCGATGGCGCCGTGACCTTTCACAAGGGTCTGAAAAACCGTACCTTCATTTCGGTTCTGCCAGTGGCGGAGGCCGCGGAGTAAGCCGACCCGAAGAGGTGCATGTCATAGGGGGATCGGCGCAGGCCGGTCCCCTTTTTTCTTTCACGCCCACCCGGAGGCCCGGCGCATGTCCGTCGCCCTCGCCAGTTTCGCGGTCTTCGCCGCCAGCCAGATCGGCACGCCCGGTCCCGCCAACATGGCTTTGATGGCCACGGGGGCGCGCTTTGGCTTTCGCGCGGCGCTGCCCTTCGTCGGGGGTGTCGTGCTGGGCAAGCAGCTGGTCGTCTGGCCGGTCGGATTCGGGCTGATGCAGCTTGCCGACAGCGCGCCGTGGGTCTTCACGACGTTGAAATATCTGTCCGCGGCCTATATCTTCTGGTTGGCATGGAAAGTCGCGCGGCTGCGCCTTTCGAGCGAGCGGGACATGGGCCGCGCGCCCGGTTTCATCGCAGGACTTGTGGTGCACCCGCTGAATCCCAAGGCATGGGCCATGATCGTCGGCGGATTCACCGCTTTCGTGGGTCCGGCTACGTCACCCTTTATAGCGACCCTGAGCATTGCAGGCATATTGTTGGCCTGCCAGGTCGTATTGCACCCCCTGTGGACGCTGGCTGGGGATCGTCTTGCCGCGACCGTGGCGGGATCGAGGTTTGAACCTTTTTTAATGTGGACCCTTGCCGCGCTCACCGTGGCTTCGGTTCTTTTTGTTTTGGTCCGAGGAGGAACGGAATGGTGAAGATGGGCAATATTACCACGCAGCCCGAAATTGAAACGGAACGCTTCGTGTTGCGCCCCGTGCGCAAGTCCGATGAGGGTCCGATCGAGATGTACGCAGGCGACCCGCGCGTCGCCATGTCCACCGTGTCCATTCCCCACCCGCTGCCGCCCGGGGTGATCGAAGCCTTCATCACCCGCGCCATGGCGGAGGAGCGTGACGAAGATGTCTGGGTGATGGACGGCAGCAAATCCGGCACGTCCGAGGTGATGGGCGTGATCACCCTGACCCGGCTGGACCGGGCACAATCCGAAATCGGCTATTGGGTCGCGCCCGCGTTCTGGAACACGCATCTCGCCTCCGAAGCGGTACAGGCGCTGGTCGCCGCCAATCCGCTCGAAAACTGTGCCATGTTCGCTTCGGTCTTTCATGACAACCCGGCATCGGCCAAGGTTCTGACCAATGCGGGCTTTGTCTACCTCGGCGATGCGGAGACATATTGTCTTGCACGCGACGCTGCCGTACCCACCTGGACGTACAGCCGCAAGCTCTGACCGCCGGAAAGGCCCCACATGAAATTTCTCGACCTCTGCAAAGTCTATATCCGCTCCGGCGCGGGCGGCGGGGGCTGCGTGTCCTTCCGACGGGAGAAATACATCGAATTCGGCGGTCCCGACGGTGGCGACGGCGGCGATGGCGGTTCCGTCTGGGCAGAGGCCGTGGACGGGCTCAACACACTGATCGATTTCCGCTACCAGCAGCACTTCTTTGCCAAGAACGGTCAGCCGGGTATGGGCAAACAGCGCACTGGCAAGGATGGCGAGGATCTGGTGCTGCGGGTGCCGGTGGGTACGGAGATCCTCGACGAGGATCAGGAAACCGTGCTGGCCGATCTGACCGAACTGGGCCAGCGGGTTCAGCTAGCACGGGGCGGCAATGGCGGCTTCGGCAACCTTCATTTCAAATCCTCCACCAATCAGGCCCCCCGGCGCGCCAATCCGGGGCAGGAAGGGGTGGAGCGCACGCTCTGGCTCCGGCTCAAGCTGATCGCGGACGTGGGGCTTTTGGGTCTGCCGAACGCGGGCAAATCTACTTTCCTCGCGGCCACGTCCAATGCGCGCCCCAAGATCGCCGATTATCCCTTCACGACGCTGCACCCCAACCTCGGGGTTGTGGGTGTCGACAATACGGAATTCGTGGTGGCGGATATCCCGGGTCTCATCGCCGGGGCGCATGAGGGCAGGGGCATCGGTGATCGGTTCCTTGGCCATGTGGAACGCTGCGCGGTGCTGCTGCATCTCGTCGACGGCACTTCGGAAACCATCGCGGAGGATTACCGGACCATCATCACCGAACTGGAAGCCTATGGCGGCGATCTGGCTGAAAAGCCACGGGTTACGGTCCTGAACAAGGTTGATGCATTGGATGAAGAACGCTGCGCAAGTGCACTGAAAGAATTGAAAGATGCCGTTGGCGGTGAGGTTATGGAAATGTCCGGCGTCGCGGGCGAAGGGGTGACGGAAGTGCTGCGGGCTCTGCGTTCCAACATCGACGAGGACCGTCTGCGCCAGCGCCCGCAAGAGGAAGAGGCGCCGTGGCAACCCTGACCGACGCGCGGCGACTTGTCGTCAAGATCGGGTCCGCCCTGCTGGTGGACCGGACGACGGGGGCGCTGCGGCATGACTGGTTGCAGGCCTTCGCCGAAGACGTCGCCTGGCTGAAGGGGCTGGGGATCGATGTCGTCGTGGTCTCCTCCGGCTCCATCGCTTTGGGGCGGGGGGTGCTCGGGTTGCCAGCCACCACGCTGGCGCTCGAACAGGCACAGGCGGCCGCCGCGGTCGGGCAGATCCGGCTTGCCCGCGCCTACGAAGAGGTTCTGGCCCCCCACGGTATCACCACAGCGCAGGTTCTCGTCACGCTCGAAGACAGTGCCGACCGGCGGCGCTATCTCAACAGTCGGGCAACGTTGGAGCAGTTGTTGTCGCTTGGTGTCGTGCCCATCGTGAACGAAAACGACACCGTGGCCACCGATGAAATCCGCTTTGGCGACAACGACAGGCTGGCGGCGCAGATTGCCGTGACGGCGGGGGCGGATCAGCTCGTTCTGCTTTCGGATGTGGATGGGTTTTACAGCGCCAATCCCGCTGAGGACCCGGACGCCCGCCGCTTTGACGTGATCGAGGAGATCACGCCGCAGATCGAGGCGATGGCCGGCGATGCGGGATCGGGGCTGTCCAAGGGCGGCATGAAGACAAAGATCATGGCGGCCCGGACCGCCACGGCAGCAGGCTGCGCGCTGGCCATCACCGAAGGATCCGTGATGCGACCGCTTTCCGCGCTGAGCGGCGGCGCGCCCGCCACATGGTTCACCGCCCATACAGACCCCAAGGCCGCCCGCAAACGCTGGATCGCGGCGTTGAAGCCCCGGGGCAGCGTGGTGCTGGACGCGGGCGCGGTGGCGGCGCTGTCGCGCGGGAAATCGCTTTTGCCCGCGGGGGTTACAGGCGTGGATGGCGGCTTTGGTCGCGGGGACAGTATCGCGATCCTCGGGCCGGACGGGCGCGTGCTCGGCCATGGGCTCGTGCGCTATACCGCGCAGGAAATCGCCCAGATCATGGGGTGCCAGTCGGACCGTATCGAAACCCTCTTGGGCTATCCCGGACGTGCCGCGGTGATACACAGGGACGACATGGCGATCTGATGAAAAGCGACGTTCAAACACCTGTAAACAAAGCAGAAGGACCGACCATGACTGATGCCGGCGAAGATGTGAAAACGCTGATGCAGGACATTGGCCAACGCGCGCGCGCCGCTGCGGCGCAGGTGGCGACCGCCTCGGCGGAGCGCAAGCACGCCGCGCTCATTTCCGCGGCTGATGCCCTGCTCTCGACCTCCGGCGATATTCTGGCGGCCAACGCCCGCGATCTCGAATACGGGCGCGAAAAGGGGCTGTCTGACGCGATGATGGACAGGCTCCGCCTTGATGAAGGGCGTATTCGCGACATCGCGGGCAGCCTGCGGGCCATCGCCGACCAGCGCGATCCGGTGGGGGAGGTCATGGCGGAGTGGGATCAGGCATCGGGTCTGCATATCAAGCGGGTGCGCACGCCGCTTGGCGTGATCGGTGTGATCTACGAATCCCGGCCCAATGTCACGGCGGATGCCGGTGCATTGTGCCTCAAGGCCGGCAACGCGGTGATCCTGCGCGGCGGGTCGGAGTCCTTTCATTCCTCGCGGGCCATTCACGCCTGTCTGCAGCAGGGATTGCGCGATGCGGGCCTGCCCGAAGACACCATCCAGCTCGTCCCGACGCGCGACCGCGCTGCCGTCAGCGAAATGCTGGGCATGACCGGCTCCATCGACGTCATAGTGCCCCGGGGGGGCAAGGGGCTGGTGGGGCTCGTCCAGCGGGAGGCCCGGGTGCCGGTCTTTGCCCACCTCGAAGGGATCGTGCATATCTACATCGATGAACATGCAGATCCCGAAAAGGCGCTGAAGGTCGTGCTGAATGCCAAGACCCGGCGCACCGGCATCTGCGGGGCAGCGGAATGTCTGCTGATCCACGAAAAGATCGCCCCGACCATCGGCAAGGGGGTGCTGCGTGCCCTGATCGACGCGGGCGTCGAGGTGCGGGCGGACGAAGCTCTTCTTTCGGTCGACGGGACCGTTCCCGCCGGGTCCGACGACTGGGGGCGCGAATATCTCGACAGTATCATCGCCGCGCGTCAGGTCAGCGGCGTGGACGAAGCCATTGATCACATTCGCCGTTATGGCTCCCAGCATACCGACTGCATCATCACCGAGGATGCCGGGGCCGTCGAGGCCTTCACCTCACGGTTGGATTCCGCGATCCTCATGCACAACGCCTCCACGCAGTTCGCTGACGGTGGCGAATTCGGGATGGGAGCGGAAATCGGGATTGCGACGGGCAAGCTGCATGCAAGGGGGCCGGTCGGGGCCACGCAGCTCACCAGTTTCAAGTATATCGTGACCGGTGACGGTACGGTGCGCGGCTGAGAATTCCCCGCAGACCCTCAGAAGGTCAGGACAATTTCCTCTGCCCCGATGCTGGTTTCGATCCGGCGGCCCGCTTCGCGGGCCACTGCGGGTGCCAGCGCGAATTGAACGAGTGAGGGGGCGAGGATGGCGCGCGGTTCTTCCTCTGCCAGCAATGCCCATGTTTCGGGGTCGGGCATCAGCTTGGCGCCCGATCCGCGCAGCGTCCAACTCTCCCCCCGCGCCGTAATCTCCACCTCGCCGCCGAAGGGGAGGGCGGTTTCAAGGCAGAGCAACCCCAGAAAGGCGAGCCGCACCGAATTGCGCGGCTGGGCCGGGCCGGCATCCCAGCCAATGCGCAGCCGACTTGCCCCGTAGGTATCCCTCAGGACGGCCTGCGCCTCATCCCGGCCGACCATCTGGTCGCCGGCCGCCCCGAAGGCGAGCCGGAAAAACCGGATCCGCGCGCTCGCATGGCCCACCGATTCCTCGATCAATGCCATTTCCGGGCCTTTCGTGCCCCCGGCCATGGTCATGAGTTCTATTCCGTTGTTGATGGCGCCGATGGGCGATATCAGGTCATGGCAGATGCGGCTGCCGATAAGGGCGCCAAGCGCGCTATCGGCCCCGTTCACGGCACGGCCCGCAAAGCGAAAGGACGGCGCATGGAAGACCTGAACGCGATCCTGACCCCCGGTATGCTGGTCCGCCATCCGGAGCGGCCCGAATGGGGCGTCGGACAGGTGCAAAGCAACATCGATGGCAGGTTGACGGTGAATTTTCGCGACGAAGGAAAGATGGTCATAGACAGTTTTCGCGTAGGCCTTGTTCCGGTGTTCGATGAGGGATCATTCTCGTCAAAAGGTTAATGACCTCTTAATTTGCGGGGGTTACCTCAAGGTCAACGTGAAGGGGGATCGCCGCTGGCGGGGGCAGGGCGGATTGCGCTCCGCCGTCAATGCGCCTATGTCCCCTGCGACTGTCGCAAGAAGGGCAACCGACCGCATGATCCATGGCGCGTCACAGGATTTCAGCGTGCGTCTTGCCCGATCGACGTCGGATCTGCACGCGGCGCAACGGCTGCGCTACGACGTCTTCGTCAAGGAACTTGGCGGTTCCGGTACGATGGTGGACCATGCCGCGGGGCTGGAACGTGACAGATACGATTCCTTCGTGGATCACCTGCTGCTGACGGACAATCGTACCGGCGATGTGATCGGGGTCTACCGGCTGATGCGGTCCGACATGGCGGATCGGGCAGGGGGGTTCTACACCGAAGGCGAATATGACATCGGCCCGCTCAAAGCCACGGGCCGTCGGCTTCTGGAACTCGGTCGGTCCTGTCTGCATCGCGACTATCGCGGCGGTATCGCCATGCACCGGCTCTGGGCCGGACTGGCCGCCTATGTCGCGGAACATGATATCGAACTGCTGTTCGGCGTGGCGAGCTTTCATGGCACCGATAGCGCCGCGCTCGCCCAGCCGCTTTCGCTGCTTCACCACGTCTATCTGGCGCCGCCGGAATTGCGGGTCCGGGCGCGGGCCGAAGGCCGCCAGCCCATGGACCTTATCCCGACCGAAGGGTTGGACCGGCGCGGCGCCATGCTGCAGATACCCAGCCTGATGAAAGCCTACCTCCGCCTCGGCGGCTGTGTGGGCGACGGGGCCTTTATCGACCGTGCGTTCAACACGACCGATGTCTGCCTCGTGCTGGATACCAAGAAACTGAGCGAGCGGCAGCTGCGCATCTACGGGGGGCAGCCCGGATGAAGGCGCCCACCTGGCACAGCGAGACCTTGCCAGAGGTGAAGACCCCATCGGCCGCCGGCTGGCTGAGGCTTGTGCTCCGGGTTCTCGCCTTGCTCACGGTGATCGGCGTCGGGCTGGTGGTGTTGGGTTTGTTGCGGCTGGTGGAGCGACCGGTCTGGGGCGCGCATCGACCGATAACGCCCTATGTGACGCAGGCGGTGTGCCGCGTCGGCCTCATCATCCTTGGCCTGCGGCTGAAGGTATCGGGCCGCCCCATGGCCCGCGCCGGTGCGCTGGTGAGCAACCATATCTCGTGGATCGATGTTTTCGCCATCAATGCCACCACCCGGGTGTGCTTCGTCGCGAAGTCCGAGGTCGCGGGCTGGCCCGGGATCGGGCTGCTCGCCCGCGTCACCGGCACCGCCTTCGTCAAGCGTGAAGCTGCGGAGGCGGGCGCGCAGCGGGATCTGCTGCGCCAGCGCATCCGCGACGGTTTCCTGCTGGCGTTCTTTCCCGAAGGTACGACGACCGATGGCCTTCAGGTGCTGTCTTTCAAATCCGCGCTCTTCGCCGCCTTTACCGACATGCCTGCGAGCGCTGCCATCCAGCCCCTGACCCTGCGCTACGTGGCGCCCCCCGGGGCGGACGCGCGGCACTATGGCTGGTGGGGCGATATGGCGCTGGCGGAGCATTTCAGGACCGTGCTGTCGCAACCGGGCCGTGGTTCGGTGATCCTGACCTATCATCCCCCGTTGGCGCGCGATTTGTTGAAGGATCGCAAGGCCATGGCCCGCACGGCGGAAGCCATGGTGCGCAACGGGCTGCACGAACCCACGCCCTGAGGCAGGGGGAGGGGCCGGATATCGCCCGGCGCGGCATAGTCAATCCGCTGCCCATCCGACCCCCCTTGCGCCCGAAGCCAAGCTGTCCTATACGCGCGACACTTCAACCCGCAGTCGGGGTTGGGCCTGTGGGGGAGAAATCCCTGCATGTCCGCCGGTTGGCGCCACTCCTTAGGGAAGACGCGTCATACCCCCGATGAGGCTAAACCGGAAAGGTAAAAGACCATGGCTCTTCCAGAGTTCTCCATGCGCCAATTGCTTGAAGCAGGCGTACACTTCGGCCACCAGACACAGCGTTGGAATCCCCGCATGGGCCCGTACATCTACGGCGCGCGCAACGGGATCCACATCATGGACCTCACCCAGACCGTCCCCATGCTGGACCAGGCGCTGCAGGTGATCCGTGACACCGTCGCCAAGGGCGGCAGCATTCTTTTCGTCGGCACCAAGCGTCAGGCGGCCCAGCCGATCGCCGAGGCGGCCGAGAAATGCGCCCAGTACTACATGAACCACCGCTGGCTCGGCGGCACGCTGACCAACTGGCAGACCGTGTCCCAGTCCATCCAGCGGCTGAAGAACATCGACGAACAGTCGGAGCGCGGCTTCGAGGGCCTGACCAAGAAAGAGCGTCTGGGCATGGAGCGTGACCAGTCCAAGCTGGAAGCGTCGCTGGGCGGTATCCGCGAAATGGGCGGTCGTCCGGACCTGATCTTCGTCATCGACGTGCGCAAGGAACAACTCGCTGTTGCCGAAGCGAACAAGCTGGGCATCCCGGTTGTCGCCGTTGTCGACACCAACTGCTCGCCCGATGGTATCGACTATATCATCCCCGGCAACGACGACGCGGCCCGCGCCATCGCGCTTTACTGCGATCTGGCAGCCCGTGCCGCACTTGACGGCATGTCCGCCCAGCTCGGCGCCGCCGGTGTCGACATCGGCGCCATGGAAGAGGCCCCGGAAGAAGACGCACTGACCGAAGAGGCCTCCACCGGGGTCGAGGTCGGCAACGCTTCTTCCGAGACCGTGTCGGACGACGCCATGGCAAAAGACGCGCCCTACGACATCGAGTCGAAGAAAGAGACCGTCGCCAAGGCCGAGGAAAAGGCCGAAGGCTGATCCGCATCCGCGGATGACATTTGCGGGGCAGGGTGGACCTGCCCCGGTTTCCCGATGCGGGGCGCGGGCCGGACCCGCCCCCGAAAGCACAAGTATTTCCAGAGGAGAACCAAGAGATGGCTATCACAGCATCCATGGTCAAGGAACTGCGCGACACCACAGGCGCAGGCATGATGGACGCCAAGAAGGCGCTGACCGAAACCGACGGCGACATGGAAGCCGCCGTTGACTGGCTGCGCACCAAGGGTCTGGCCAAAGCGGCCAAGAAGTCCGGCCGCACCGCCGCCGAAGGCCTCGTGGCCGTTCAGGTCGAAGGCGGCCACGGCGTCGCGGTCGAGGTCAACTCCGAGACCGATTTCGTCGGCAAGAACGCCGAGTTCCAGTCGATGGTGGGCAACATCGCCGAAGCCGCGCTGAAGGTCGACAACGTCGAGGCGCTGAAGCAGGCGGAGATCAACGGCAAGACCGTTGAAACGACGCTGACGGACGCCATCGCCAAGATCGGCGAGAACATGTCGCTGCGCCGCATGGTATCGCTCGACGGTGAAACGCTCGTCTCTTACGTGCACAACGCGGTGGCACCCGGCATGGGCAAGATCGGCGTTCTCGTCGCCATGAACGGCGGTGACGAAGCCTTTGGCAAGCAGGTGGCCATGCATATCGCCGCGGTGAACCCGGCCTCGCTCTCCGAAGACGATCTCGACCCCGCGGTCGTCGAAAAGGAAAAGCAGGTCCAGATGGACATCGCGCGCGAATCCGGCAAGCCCGAGCAGGTGATCGAAAAGATGATCACGGGCCGGATGCAGAAGTACATGTCCGAAGTAACGCTGCTGAACCAGCCCTTCGTGGTGAACCCCGATCTGACCGTGGGCAAGGCCGCCGAAGAAGCAGGTGCGACCATCACCGGTTTCGTGCGTCTTGAAGTCGGCGAAGGCATCGAAGTGGTGAAGGAAGATTTCGCCGCCGAAGTGGCCAAGGCCGCCAAGGGCTGATCTGCCCCGAAAATTTGAATGAGAACAGGGCGGTACGCGCGAACGTACCGCCCTTTTTTGTGCGCGGATTCAGGTGAGATTGGAAAGGTAAGTGGTTGTATTTCCTTACTTATTCGCCCAGATGTGCCCCCAGCGCGTCGATTGCCAGCAAATAGCCCGTCGCCCCGAAACCGCATATCTGGCCCAGGGCGACCTTGGACACGTAGGAGTGATGGCGAAACGCTTCCCGGGCGTGAATATTGCTCAGATGCACTTCGACCGTCGGCAGTTCGATCGAGGCGATGGCGTCCATCAGGGCGATAGAGGTATGGGTATAGGCACCGGCGTTGAGGATGACGCCATCATGCCGTCCGCGCGCATCGTGCAGCGCGTCTATCATTTCGCCTTCATGGTTCGATTGAAAAAACGCCACTTCATGCCGCGATTTTTCCGCATGCGCCTGGCAGGCGCTTTCGATATCGGCGAGCGTGGTCGTTCCATAGACCTCTGGCTGGCGGGTGCCGAGCAGGTTCAGGTTGGGACCGTTCAGGATGAGTATCGACGCCATGGGTGCCTCGCAGAAGTTTTCCGCAGTTAAGGCAATGTACCGCTATCTGTCCACCATTGCTGGTCGTTTGGCGGTAGGAGGAGGAATGGGGGGCGTCTTTCCCGGACGGAAAGCAAAAAGCCTGTAATCTATATTATGTAAATAAATGATCGAACGAAACGCCTTATCCCAAGGCGTATCCGCTGCCTCTTACCGTTCGGATCGGATCCGAACCGCCTGCTTTCGTCAGTGCCTTGCGCAATCGCGCGATATGAACGTCCACCGTGCGGGTATCGACGAAGATGTCCCGGCCCCAGACGTAATCGAGCAATTGCTCACGGCTCAGCACGCGCCCCGCGCGTTCCATCAGGGTCACGAGCAGCCGGTATTCCGTCGGGCCCAGTTTCACTTCGGTCTCGCCCCGTGTCACACGGTGGCGTTCACCATCGAGCGTGATGTCCTCGAACGTCAGCACCGCGCCTTGTGCCGCCGGGCTCGACCGGCGCAGCTGTCCTCGGACGCGCGCCATCAGTTCGCGCAGACTGTAGGGTTTCACCACATAGTCGTCCGCGCCGGTTTCCAGCCCGCGCACGGTATCGACCTCTTCGGACCGCGCAGAGAGCATGATGACCGGTATGTCCCGGGTTTCCTTGTTCATTTTGAGCTGACGGCAGACTTCGATCCCGCTGAGCCGTGGCATCATCCAGTCAAGGATCACCAGATCGGGCGCGGCTTCGCGGATCATCAGCATTGCTTCTTCGCCATCTTCGGCGTGGCGGACGGCATAGCCTTCGGCTTCGAGGTTATAGGCAAGCACCTCGCGCTGCGCGGCCTCGTCATCGACCAGCAGCACCTGCGATTGCAACGCGCTCACGGCTCAGCTCTCCGGCTTTACCGGGGTCACGGAGGTCACATCGGCCTTGGGTCGCGCCTCGTCCGGGTGCTGCCCGGTCACGAGATATACGATCTGTTCGGCGATGGCGGTGACGTGATCACCCATGCGCTCGGTGTTCTTGGCGATGAAATGCAGGTGCATACAAGCGGTTATGTTGCGTGGATCTTCCATCATGAAGGTCAGGAATTCGCGGAAAAGCGCGTTGTACATCTGGTCCACGTCTTCATCGCGGGCGATGACATCCGCCGCCAATTCAGGGTCGCGCTGGATATAGGCGTCGAGCGCGTCCTTCAGCATGCCATCCACGACCTTGGCCATGCGGCGGATCGCGCCTGTGCCATCGCCCACGGGCGGCATTTGCGCCAGCACCCCCGTCCGCTTGGCCATGTTTTTCGCATAATCTCCAATACGTTCCAGGTTGGCGCTGATCTTGATGACGCTGAGGATCACGCGCAGGTCGATGGCTGTAGGCGCGCGCAATGCGATGATGCGGGCCGCGCGTTCGTTGATGGCGTCCTCCAGCGCGTCGATTGCCTTGTCCCCTGCCCGGACCTTCTCGGCCAGTTCCTCATCGCGCGTCTCAAGGGATTCCGCCGCCAGCCGGATCGCGTCCTCGACCAACCCGCCCATCTTCATGATCTGGGCCTGGACGCCTTCGAGGTCACGGTCAAAAGCGGATGCAATATGTTGATTTGACATTGTTTTATCCAATTCTGCCGGTGATGTAGCTTTCCGTCCGGGGGTCTTCGGGAGCGGTGAAAATGCGATCCGTCTCGCCATATTCCACGAGATGGCCGAGGTGGAAGAAGGCTGTCTTCTGGCTGACCCGGGCGGCCTGCTGCATCGAATGGGTGACGATGACGACCGAATAATTCTGCCGCAACTCGTCGATCAATTCTTCGACCTGCGCGGTGGCGATCGGGTCGAGCGCCGAACAGGGTTCGTCCATCAACAGCACCTCGGGCTCCGTCGCGACGGCGCGCGCAATGCAGAGCCGCTGCTGCTGCCCCCCGGAAAGGCCCGTCCCGGGGGCGGAAAGCCTGTCCTTCACCTCGTCCCAGATGGCGCCGCGACGCAGGGCCCGTTCGACGATGTCGTCCAGTTCCGCCTTGTTGCGGGCCAATCCGTGGATACGCGGGCCATACGCCACGTTGTCGTAGATGGATTTCGGGAAGGGGTTTGGCTTCTGGAACACCATGCCGACCTTGGCGCGCAGCTGCACCGGATCGACGCGGCGGTCGTAGATGTCCTCTCCGTCGATGCGGATGTCGCCTTCGACGCGGGCCACATCAATGGTGTCGTTCATCCGGTTGATACAACGTAGAAAAGTCGACTTGCCACAGCCCGAAGGACCGATGAAGGCGGTGACGGTCTTGTCCTCGATGTCGACACTCACGTCCTTGATGGCGTGGGTGTCGCCATAATAGACCTGCACGTTGCGGGCGGAGATCTTGGGCTCCGTCCCGGGGGCCTCTGCATTCGCTGTCATTCTGTCTTCTTTCACGTCTCGTTCAGCCCTTCTTTTACCAGCGCCGCTCGAACCTGCGCCGCAGCAGGACAGCGATCGCGTTCATCGTCACGAGGAACACGAGCAGGATGATGATACCGCCCCATGCCCGCTCATAGAAGGCCGGGTCGGCGCGTTTGGCCCATTCGTAGATCTGTGCCGGCATGGCGCTGTTTGGGTCCATCAGGCCGGAGGCGATGCCGTCCGGCGGGTTCGATGCGATAAAGCCCACCATGCCGATCAGCAAAAGCGGTGCGGTTTCCCCCAGCGCCTGTGCCAGCCCGATGATCGTGCCGGTCAGAATACCGGGGGCGGCCAGCGGCAGCACGTGATGGAAAACCGACTGCATCTTGCTGGCCCCTACCCCCAGCGCCGCATCGCGGATCGACGGCGGCACGGATTTGAGCGAGGCCCGGGTGGAGATGATGATGGTGGGCAGCGTCATCAGCGTCAGCACCAGTCCCCCCACCAGCGGCGCGGAACTGGGCAGGTGCATGTAGTTGATGAACACCGCCAGCCCGAGGATGCCGAAAACGATGGAGGGGACGGCGGCGAGGTTCGA
>NZ_LWGH01000263.1:0-4439 GCF_001635395.1 Sulfitobacter sp. HI0129
TTGGGGATCGCCGTGACGCTGGGCGCGCTGCCCTGATCGGGGGTGTCGTCGCCCGGGTCTTCGGTGGGCGGCAGCCCGTCCATCACGCGCTTGATCTCGTCGCCGGTCAGCGTTTCGTACTCCAGCAGGCCCTGTGCCAGCCGCTCGAACTCCACCTCTTTCTCGGTGATGATCTTCATGGCGTGGTCATAGCCGTCCTGAATGAACTTCTGGACTTCCTTTTCCACCAGCTCCTTGGTGTTCGCGGAAACGGAGAACCCGGCGGTATTGCCCTGATAGCCTTCGGCGGCTTCCGAATAGTCGATGTTGCCGACCTGATCGGACATGCCCCAGCGCAGCACCATGGCCCGTGCCAGCGCGCTCGCCTGCTGGATATCGCCCGCCGGACCGTTAGAGACGGAGTCGGGGCCGTATTTGAAGATCTCGGCCGCCTTGCCCGCCATGGTCATGGCCAGACGTTGGTGGCATTCATCCTTGAACATGTTGAGACGGTCCATTTCCGGCAGGCTCATCACCATGCCGAGCGCACCGCCACGGGGAATGATCGTCGCCTTGTAGACCGGATCGCACTTGGGCAGGGTCATCCCCACCAGCGCATGACCGGCCTCGTGATAGGCGGTCATTTCCTTCTGCTCGGCGGTCATCACCATGCTGCGGCGCTCAGGCCCCATCATGACCTTGTCCTTGGCCTGTTCGAAATCGATCATCGTGACAAAACGGCGACCCACCCGGGCGGCCATCAGCGCCGCCTCGTTCACGAGGTTGGCAAGGTCCGCGCCCGAGAAGCCGGGCGTGCCGCGTGCGATGATGCGCAGATCGACGTCAGGGCCGAGCGGCGTCTTGCGGGCATGCACGCCGAGGATTTTCTCGCGGCCCTTGATGTCGGGGTTGGGCACGGTGACCTGCCGGTCGAAACGACCGGGCCGCAGCAGCGCAGGGTCCAGCACGTCGCGGCGGTTGGTGGCCGCGAGGATGATGACACCTTCGTTGGCTTCAAACCCGTCCATTTCCACCAGAAGTTGGTTCAGCGTCTGTTCGCGTTCGTCGTTGCCCCCGCCATAGCCGGCACCCCGGTGGCGGCCCACGGCGTCGATCTCGTCGATGAAGACGATACAGGGCGCGTTCTTCTTGGCCTGTTCAAACATGTCACGCACGCGGGACGCACCCACACCCACGAACATCTCGACGAAGTCGGAGCCCGAGATAGTGAAGAAGGGCACGCCCGCCTCACCCGCGATGGCACGGGCCAGCAGCGTCTTACCGGTACCCGGAGGGCCCACCAGCAGCGCGCCCTTGGGGATCTTGCCCCCGAGGCGGGAGAATTTCTGCGGGTTGCGCAGGAACTCGACGATCTCTTCAAGCTCTTCCTTGGCCTCGTCGATGCCCGCGACATCGTCAAAGGTAACGCGACCATGCTTTTCCGTCAGCATCTTGGCCTTGGACTTGCCAAAGCCCATGGCCCCGCCTTTTCCGCCACCCTGCATGCGGTTCATGAAATAGATCCACACACCGATCAGCAGCAGCACCGGCAGCAGCGACATCAGGAAGGTCTGGAAACCGGACTGGGCCTGCTGTTCGGCCCGGAAGGGCACGTCATTCGCGGTGAGCAGGTTGGTGGTTTCGGCGTCCTCTGGCTTGATGGTGATGTAATCGCTGCCGTCGGACCGGCGGAAGCGCACTTGCTCCCCGTCGAGCGTGACGTTCTGTACGTCACCGCCTTCGACCGCGGCCACAAATTCCGAATAGCTGATTTCGCGGCTTTGCATCGTGCTGCCACCGCCGCTGAACAGGTTGAACAACGCGAGGATCAACAGCAGCAGGACGACCCAGAATGCCAGATTCCGAACATTTCCCAAGGAAACTCTCCTATTTGATGGGGTCTTGCCGAAGCGTCATGACCACGCGCCTAAGATAGGGATCATGCGGGCAGGTTCAATGCGATAATAGTGCGGCAAAAAAGGCATCTTCGCCGCCGTCGATTTCCGCGTGCCACTGTCCGGGGCGGTTTGCGAAGGGCGCGGCCACCACTTCCTCGGCCCGCCACACGGCCGGGGAGGACAGCAAAACCTCCCTCGGGCGGCCGGATTTGCGCCATTCGGGGCATTGATGCAACCCCTCCGGGCCCAGTGCCGCCACGCGGAGCGGGCCCATGCCGCCGCCCCCGCTGGCGTGCAGCCGCCACCGCGAATCCCATAGCCCGTCCGGCGTGCCGCGCTGGCGTTCGACGGCGGCAAATTCACGAAACACCCAGATCTGCCCACCGATCACGCGGATCTGGCAGCCGTCCACCGTGCAGGGGCGGCCCTGCGACACGGCCTCCAGCACGCGGGCCACGCTGGCGCGGCGCGGCGGATAGTCCGCACCGCCGACCCAGCCAAGCGCGGCCACCATGAGGCGGCGTTGAATTTCATCGGGCTGGGTGCGCAGGCGGCGTTCGCAGATCACGACGGAACCCGCGTCCAGATGCACCAGTTCGCGCGCGGCCAGATAGGTCTGCCAGCCAAGCGCCTGCCGGGCCTTGCGCATATGGCCCGCGACCTCGCCCAGAACGTCGCGGCCGATACCCAGTTCCGCCAGCGTATCCAGCGCCTTGCGGATGCGGATGCGGTCAAAGGCCGGATCCTCGTTGCCCGGATCATCGACCCAGTCGATGCCCCTTTCGCGCAGGTAGCCGCGCAACTCCGCGCGGTGGATGCCCAGCAGCGGGCGCAGCCATTCGATACCCGCGCGCACGGAATGGGGCGCCATGGCTGACAGCCCGTCCACGCCGGAGCGCCGGGCAAGCCGCATCACGAAAGTCTCTGCCTGATCGTCCGCCGTATGACCCAGGGCAATCGCCCCGATGTCGTGGCGCGCGGCCCGGGATGCGCGCTACCGGCTCATGGCGGATTGGGCCGCGGCCTGCAGGTTGCCGGAGCCGTCCCAATCGGCCCATTGCAGGGTGTCATGCGGAACCCCCAGCGCCGCGCAGCAGGCGGCGACCCCGGTGGCTTCCTCGGCGGAGCCTGCGCGCAGGCCATGATCCACGGTGACCGCGCGCAGCGACAGGCCGCGCGTGTCGGCCATGTCATGCAACAGGTGCAGCAGTGCCATGGAATCGCCGCCGCCCGATACCGCGATGCCCAGAGCCGCGGGCGGCAGCGGGCCGAGACTGGCGGCAATCCGATCCGTCAGGGCCGCGCCGGCCACGGGATCAGGGACAGTTCAGCGCCTGACGCGCCGCTTCAGCATCGCTGACCGCGACATTGCCGGGAAACCGCAGTGAAACCTCGGCCAGTGTCACGCAGGCTTCGGAGGTCTGACCCAGATCCCCCAGCGCCGCGCCGAGCCGGTAGAGCGCTTCGGGCGCGATCGGCCCTTCGGGTGCTGCGCTGAAACTGTCGAGATAGGCCCGCGCCGCTTCGCGCGTGTCACCGAGCGCATCCAGCGCCTCGCCCCGGCGCAGGTCCGCCTCTGGCGCTAGCGGTCCGCCCGGATAGGTCTCATTGAAGGTCGCAAACTGGTCCGCGGCGGCGCGAAAGTCACCGGAGGCGAGCACCCCCTGGGCCCGCTCGAAATCGGCCCTTTCGGAAACGGCCAGTTCCGATTCGACCGTGGGCGTGGTCGGCCCGGTCGCGGGTGCGGGCGCAGGCGCGGGCACCGCGACGGCGGGCAATTCGCCCCCGCCCAGCGTGCTGGTCTGACCCAGCGCACCCACGTCGCCGCCTTCGAGTTCCACGAGGCGGAATTCCAGATCGCCGATCCGGTTGGTGCCATCGGCCACGACCTGATTGATCCGGTTTTCAAGTTCTTCGGTCTTCGCGGTGAGCCGCTGCAACTCGCTTTCCATCGCGTTGACCCGTTCCAGCACCGAACCGCCCGTCACCGCCACCGACGCGCCGCCGGTGGTGGAAAGTTCGCGGCGCAGCTTCTGTACCTCGGTGTTCAGCACAACGAGTTCCTGGCGCACGTCCGCCAGCGTCTGCGCGTCCTGCGCATGAAGTGGCGCGGTCAGTGTCAGGGCCATGACGGCGGCAGCGATGAAACGACAGCTTTTCATAAGGGGCATCCTAGCTGGTCAGACCGCCGGCGAGAACCGTGACGGCGCGGCGGTTCTTGGCATAGCAGGCTTCCGCCGAGCAGACCTCGATCGGGCGTTCCTTGCCGTAGCTCACGACCTCGAGCCGGTGGGCGGCGACACCCTTGGAGATGAGGTATTCGCGCACGGCGTTGGCGCGCCGCGCCCCCAGCGCCACGTTGTATTCGCGTGTGCCCTGCTCATCGGCGTGGCCTTCGATCACGGCCTGATAATCCATGTTCTGCATCAGCCAGCCCACCTGACCGTCCAGCGTGGCGCGGCCCACGGGGGTGAGGTTGGATTGATCGACCTCGAACAGCACCCGGTCGCCGATGGCCTGCTGGAAATAGGCGGGGGATGCCGGGTCGTTGGCGCTGCCGGG
>NZ_LWGH01000264.1:0-9574 GCF_001635395.1 Sulfitobacter sp. HI0129
GATCGAAATGCACCCTGTCCCAACCCACTGCGGCCCGTACCGCATCCGGGTCGCGGCCCGTGGCGATGGCCTGCCAAAGCGGCTGAACTGTCGGATCGAAGAGCCCGCCGGTCGCCCGGTGCACCCCATCGCTCGCTTCCATCAGGTCCAGAAACAACGGCGAAGGCCGGTCGAGCCGCCCCGTCCGGTTCAGCCGGGACAGGGCCGAACCGGCATCGTAGAGGCTGAATTCAGCCTCGATCCGGTGGAGCATCGCCCGGGCTTCCACCAGCGCGGGGGCGGTCACCGCTTCCGGCCCTTTCAGCGTGATCGAAACCTCCGCCCCCATGGCCTGCCCCTGCCATCGCGCAGTGGCCGCATGACCGGGCGCGGCGGCAAGACAAGCGGCGGAGATTGTCAGAAAACGTCGGCGTGTCAGGGTCATTCAGCAGCCACCCTTTGCGTGGTCCGCCGCCCCCGCGACGCGATGATCAGGGGGACGCATTTGCGCGGGTCGTCGTGGATCGTGACGCAGTCGAGGCATTGAAAACACTCCGAATACTGGATTTCCCCGGTTTTCTTGATCGCGCCGTAGGCGCATTTCACCTTGCACAGCTGGCAGGGAGAGCCGCATTCGGGCCGCCTGTCGATCCACTTGCGGGTGCGGATCAGCCCACCGATGGCCATGACCGCGCCCAGCGGGCAGACATAGCGGCAAAACCCCTTGAACAGCACCATGGACAGCAGCAAAAGCCCGACCGCATAGGCCACGTAATACCATTCGCGGATGAAAAACGTGGTGATCGCCGTCTTGAAAGGTTCGATTTCGATCGCCTTGTCGACCCAGCCCGGCAAGGCAAAGAGGATCACCACCAGCCCGGCGAGCACGACGTATTTCAACCATTTGAGATAATCGTCCAGCCTGTCCGGCACATCCACCTGCGGAATGCGCAGCACCCGGCCGATGTGATGCGCGAACTCCTGCAGGGCACCGAAGGGGCATAGCCAGCCGCAGAAAAGACCGCGCCCCCACAGGATGAAACCCAGAATCGTCACGCCCCAGATCGCAAGCGAAAATGGATCGTAGAGCAGGAAGGCGAAAGACCCCCCTTCGGTCGCCGTGCGCAGAACGCCGAGCGGCGTGGCAATGGAAAGCTGCCCCTGCCCCCACCATCCGACAAAGCCGGTCATAAAGGCAAGGATACCCAGCCGGATCGCGGTGAAATGCCGATGGCCCGCCAGCCGGTTCAACCCCGGCCCCAGCAGAGCGAGCAGCCCCACGAGAAAGACCGCCAGCACGATCATGTCGCTCGCCCGGTTGCGCAGCGCATCGAGCCATGGCGGCGTGGGTTTGATCACCTCGGGTCGTTTGAAAAAACGCGCGTCGGTCACATGGGGCGCGTCAAGCGTGACGGAACCGATCTCGGGCTGGAACACGCCGTGTTCGCGCAAGGCCTTCACCTTCAGTATCCAGTCCGCGGTGGGATCGAACCCCAGCCGCCTGTCCGTCCGCAGGATCAGGGCGGCGCCATCGTGCAACTCCTCCGGCAGGTCCTCGTTCAATTCAATGTAGATATCCGCATCGCGCAGGGCGACGGGAAAGCCGCCCTGTTCGGCGCTGATGAGATCGGGCGAAGTGTTGCGGATGAACTCCTCCGTCACCAGCCCGTGACGCCCCGTTTCGATCACGAGGATCGGCTCATCATTGGTTGCGATCGAAGTGAAGCCCTGCAACTCCTTCAGGCTGCTTTCCGACAGCACGGCGCGGGCGATGCTGGGCGGGCCGATGTCCACGATCCAGAGGTCGAGGTAGCGGCCATCGGGGTCCTCCTGCGCTTCGGGATCGTCGTCCTCCCATAGGGTACCCGCGAATTCCGCGTCGATCTCGGCGTTGCTGACCTGAACCCGCCGGGCAATACCCTGGGCCACAAGGTCGTCCCACGTCAGATCCTCTGTATATTCCGGGTCGGGATAGGCCGGTGGCCCGGTGGAAACCCCGCTCATCTTTTCCCGCGCGACCTTGAGAGTGGCGGCGAGCACGCTTTCATGCGCGATCCGGACGGAAGCGGTCGCCTTGGTCACCCCGTCGAGATAGACCAGCGCGCTGCCGTCCGAGCCTTCGCCGTAGGGCGTCCCCACCACGAGACTGTCGGAGATGGAATGCCCGCGATACTGCTCGAAGAACTTGTGGAACGGCGCCTCGCCCAGACCCGACACAAAGATCGGTTCATTGTGCGATATGAGCTGAACGTCGAGAAAACGACCGTCAAGATCCAGTACCACCAGCACGTTGATCGGTGCGCCGGAAAAGCCGGGCAGCGGGGCCATCGGTTCGGTCTCGAAAACATAGCCGGCCTCCGCCCCGCCGGAGTTCAGCAATTGCCAGACACCCTGATCGTTCACCGGCTCGCCCAGCGACATGGGCGGCGCGACATAGCGTTCCAGCACCTCGCGCGGCAGCGGCTCCGCATTGGCGACGTTCCACATAGCGGCCGCCAGAACGGCAGCCCAGACCCATGCGAAACGGAACGGTGGCGCTTTCATGCGGCCAGCCTAGATACGCCTACGCGCCCGCTCCATGCGACCTTCGTACCGGCTGCCTCGGGGCGGGCGCCACCGCCCTTGGTCATATCTACCATCGTCCTATTGGGGCGGGTCGCGGCCCCGGGTTAGGCCATTGGCCGCATCATGACGGGAGGATGAAATGAACCGAACATACCGCTTTACCCTCGCACTGTCGTTCGCGGCGGCGACTCTGACGGGCGCCGCCCGGGCGGACGTTGCAGAGGGCGAAAAGGTCTTTCGCAAGTGCAACGCCTGCCACAACGTAGGGCCGGAGGCCAAGGCACGCGTTGGGCCCGCGCTTAACGGGATCGTGGGTGCAGCGGCGGCCCGCGATGCCGATTACGCCTATTCCGATGCCTTGGCCGAATTGGCGGCTGAAGGGCTCACCTGGGATCGCGAAACGCTTGCCGCGTTCCTTGCCAAGCCGCGCGAAGTCGTACCGGGCACGAAAATGTCCTTTTCCGGCCTGCGCAAGCCAGAGGACGTGTCCGCCGTAATCGACTATCTCGCTACCTTCGACTGACCTGCCGCAAGGCGGGTGGCCCTTCGCGGGAAGCTTGGGGCGATGCCTGCCGGGGTTGCGAAACGACGTTCCGATCTGCGGTATTGGCAGAGCGAACTTTAGCGCCTAGTCTCCCTCGGAGAGTCGTGGGCGGCCAGATGGACCGCCCCTGCAAACGACCGCCGGGGAGGAACCAGATGACAGCAGAGGCCGCAGCCGCCGGAGCCATGTCGCCGCAGGACGCCGTGGCACATATCCTCGCCACCAATCCCGTCTTCGCCGTGGCCGAGACCGAGGTGCGGGGCGTCACGGTCAAGGCGTTCCAGAACATTCCGCCCCATGTACCCGCCCTGTTGCCCGCAGGCCGGGCAAACCATGGCGACGGGGCATGGACCTATCTCCAGTACCGAGACGAGAGCTGGACCTTCGACGCCTTCTGCGCAGAGGTCAACCGCGTCTCCCACCAGTTGCGCGATACTTTCGGGCTGAAGCAGGGCGACCGGGTCGCCGTGGCGATGCGCAATTATCCCGAATTGCTGACCTGCGTGCTGGCGATATCCTCGCTGGGTGGAGTGGTCGTCTTTCTCAATGCATGGTGGACGACCGAAGAGCTGGACTACGCGCTGCGCGATTCGGGCGCGCGGGTTGTCTTTGCCGATGGCCCCCGCGCCGAACGGCTGGCACCGCTGACAGATCCGCTGGCGCTCACGGTCATCGGTGTGCGCGATGCCGAAGGGACCGCAGAGCATTCCTATTCCACGCTGCGGGATGCGGATACGGCCGAGACGCCCCCCGAAGTGACGATCGATACCGATGATGACTTCGCGGTCATGTATTCATCCGGCACCACGGGCCATCCCAAGGGGGTGGTGCAGACCCACCGGGGCGCGGTGAACGCCGTCTTCAGCTGGCTGATGCAATCTGTCATCGCACCGCTGGTCGACCCGCCCGCACCCGACGCGCCGCCCCCGCCCCGCCCCTCCGCGCTGGTGGTCACGCCGCTCTTTCACGTGACGGCGACGCATCCTCTCTTCCTGCTGAGCCTACCTGCCGGGGCCAAGATCACGCTGATGCACAAGTGGGATGCGGAAGAAGCCGTACGCCTGATCCGCGAGGGCGAGATCACGCGCTTTCTCGGCGTGCCGACCCAATCAGCTGAACTGATGGAAGCCGCCCGGCGCATGAACGAAACCCTGCCGACGCTCGACTACCTTGGGTCGGGTGGCGCGAAGCGCCCCGCCGCGCAAGTCGCCCAACTGGCAGAGACCTTTCCAAACGCTGGAGTCGCCACCGGCTGGGGCATGACGGAAACCAACGCTCTTGGCATCGGTATGATCGGCGACGACTACAAGGCCCGCCCCGATGCCGCCGGCAAGCTGCACCCCCCGGTTCAGGAATTGCGGATGCTCGATGACGCGGGCAATGACGTGCCTAACGGCACGCTGGGGGAGATCACCGTCAAGGGCCCCAACATCATGCGCTGCTATCTCAACAAGCCCGAAGCGACGGCAGAGGTGCTGCAGGACGGCTGGCTGCGCACCGGCGACCTTGGCGTGCGCGACGACGAAGGGTTCGTCACCATCCTCGATCGCAAGAAGAACATCATCATCCGGGGCGGAGAGAACATCGCCTGCCTCGACGTAGAAGGCGCCCTGCACCGGCATCCGGACGTGCTTGAGGCCTGCGCCTTTTCGGTGCCCGACGAACGGCTGGGCGAAGTCGTGGGGGCCGCGGTGCAGCTGAGACCGGGAGCGCAGTTGACGCAGGCCGAAATGGCCGCCTTTCTCGACGGGCATCTGGCCCGGTTCAAGATACCCCAATACCTGTGGTGCCAGCATGAAACGCTGGTCCGCGGGGCCACCGACAAGACCGATCGCCGCGCCCTGCGCGCGCAATGTCTGCAAAAGGAGAGCACATGACCCGACCGAGCGAAGCGGAAACCGGAGATTACATCGCCAAGGCCGGCAAGGCCGCGTGGGAGGTCCCCGGCCTGCCCGAGGATACCCCACGGCGCGAGATTAGAAGCGTCGGCATCATCGGGGCCGGCACCATGGGCGGCGGGATCGCCATGAACTTCGCCACCGCCGGTATCCCTGTGAAGATCGTCGAAACCACGCAGGAAGCACTGGACCGGGGTCTGAAGGTAGTGCGGGGCAACTACCAGCGCAGCGCGGACAAGGGCCGCTTTCCGCAGGATGAGGTCGAAGCCCGGATGGACCGTTTCGACGGGCGGCTCGACATCGCTGATCTGGCGGACTGTGATCTGGTGATCGAGGCCGTGTTCGAAGACATGGAACTGAAACGCAAGATCTTCACTCGTCTCGACGAAGTGATGAAGCAGGGCGCGATCCTCGCCACCAATACCTCGGCACTGGACATCGACGAAATCGCCGCCATGACGAAGCGGCCCGAGGATGTGATCGGGCTGCATTTCTTCTCTCCGGCCAACGTGATGAAACTTCTGGAGATCGTCCGCGCCGCACATACCGCCGATGACGTTGTGGCGACCTGCATGGACCTTGCCGCAAAGATCAACAAGATCGCGGTACTGGTCGGGGTCTGCCCCGGTTTCGTCGGCAACCGCATCCTCTTCGCGCGCCAGAAACAGGCCAACAAGCTGGTATATCAGGGCGTGATGCCATGGGACGTGGACGCCGCACTCAACGACTTCGGCTTCAAGATGGGGCCCTTCCAGATGTCCGACCTTGCCGGGCTGGACATCGGCTGGTCGAAGGGGGCCAACACCGACAACCCCATTCGCGATGCGCTGTGCGAAATGGACCGGCGCGGCCAGAAAACCGGTGCGGGCTTTTACGACTACGACGAGAACCGCCGCCCCATCCCGTCCGACGTGACGGCAGGGGTGGTCAAGGACATCACCGGGGCCGAGCCCACCAGCATGAGCCGTGACGAGATCATCGAGATCTGCATTTACCCGATGATCAACGAAGCGGTGAAAATCCTTGAGGAGAACAAGGCGCAGCGTCCTTCCGACATCGACGTGGTCTGGCTGAACGGCTACGGTTGGCCCGCCGACAAGGGCGGCCCGATGTTCTATGGCGATATCGTCGGCGCGCAGGCCGTGCTGGACCGGATGGAGAAACTGGGCGCGGAAGACCCCGAATTCGCCCCCGCCGACACCCTGCGCGAGCTGGCCCGCACCGGGGGCAAATTCACCGAAATCGACAAGGGCGGGCTGAAAACATGAGCTACGAATTCATCAAGACCGAACGGCAAGGCCATATCCTGATCGTCACCATGAACCGGCCCGACGTCTACAACGCCGTTCATGTCGACATGCACAATGAAATGGCCGACTGCTGGGACAGTTTCGCCGCCGATCAGGACCTTTGGGTCGCCGTGCTGACGGGCGCAGGGGACAAGGCGTTTTCCGCCGGGAATGACCTGAAGGCCACGGCGCAAGGCGGCAGCAAGGCCAAGATGACCGAAAGCGGCTTTGCGGGCCTCTCCTCCCGCTTCGATCTGGAAAAGCCGATCATCGCCGCCGTCAACGGCTTCGCCATGGGTGGCGGGTTTGAAACGGCACTGTCCTGTGACATCATCCTTGCCTCAGAGAACGCCAAGTTCGCCCTGCCCGAGGTCAAGGTCGGCTTCTTCGCCGCAGCATCGGGCGTGCAGCGGCTG
Source organism: Sulfitobacter sp. HI0129 (assembly GCF_001635395.1). Taxonomy (NCBI): domain Bacteria; kingdom Pseudomonadati; phylum Pseudomonadota; class Alphaproteobacteria; order Rhodobacterales; family Roseobacteraceae; genus Sulfitobacter; species Sulfitobacter sp. HI0129. The sequence continues at coordinate 6,692 of NZ_LWGH01000264.1, forward strand.
TCGCGCTACGTGGGCCGCCTTGCCGCGCAGGAAATGATGTTTACCGGCCGCACCATCACCGCCGCCGAGGCGCTGGAAATGGGCTGCGTGAACGAGGTGCATCCCCATGACGAACTGTTGGCGAAGGCGCTGGAAAAGGCCGAGCAGCTTTGCACCGTCTCGCCCTCCGCCGTGAAGGCCACCAAGCGGGTGCTCAATGACCTTAACCGTCGCGACGGCATGGTCGAAAGCATCGCCTATTCCCGCGAGGTTATCGCGGATCTTTCCAAGACCGAAGATTTCAAGGAAGGCGTCAACGCCTTCGTCGAGAAACGCGCCCCCCAATGGGTCAACAAATAAGACAGGGAACCATCCAGATGTCCGATACCGACAAGCAACTCAGCCTCAACAACCTCGAAATGTCAGAGGGCAACAAGCCCCTGCTGAACGCAGTGATCAAGCACATCCGCGAAAACGTGGACCCGATCACGGAGGAATTCCACCGGCTGAAGGAGCAGAACGAGGACCGCTGGTCCTACCACCCCCGTCAGCTCGAACTGCTGAACGGCGCCAAGGAAAAGGCGCGGGAGGCGGGGTTATGGAACTTCTTTCTGCCCAATGCGGAAACCGGCGAAGGGCTGTCGAACCTCGATTACGCCTATATCGCCGCCGAACTGGGCAAGAACCCCCTCGCCTCCGAAACGCTGAACTGTTCCGCGCCGGACACCGGCAACATGGAAGTGCTGGAACGCGTGGGAACGCCCGAGCAGAAAGAGAAGTGGCTGAAGCCCCTGCTGGCCGGCGAAATACGCTCCGCCTTTGCGATGACGGAACCCGATGTCGCCTCTTCGGATGCCAAGAACATCTCCATGTCCGCCAAGCTGGAAAACGGCGAATGGGTGATGAACGGCGAGAAATACTACATCTCCGGCGCGGGCGATCCGCGGTGCAAGATCATGATCGTCATGGTCAAGACCTCGCCCGATGCCGAACCCTTCCGCCAGCAGAGCCAGATCCTTGTCCCCATCGACACGCCGGGGGTCGAGATCCTCGGCCCGATGCATGTCTTCGGCCACGACGACGCGCCGCATGGTCACATGCATATCCGCTTCACGGACGTCCGCGTGCCGGAATCCAACATGTTGCTGGGCGAAGGCCGTGGCTTTGAGATCTCGCAGGTTCGTCTCGGACCGGGCCGGATCCATCACTGCATGCGCTCCATCGGGCAGGCGGAAAAGGCGCTGGACCTGATGATCGAACGCGGGCTGTCGCGCGAAGCGTTCGGAAAGCGGATCGTCGACCTTGGCAAGAACATGGAGACCATCTCCCGCGCCAAGATCGAGATCGAATCCATGCGCCTTCTGGTGCTCAAGGCCGCCCGGGCGATGGACGTTCTGGGCAACAAGGAAGCCCGCATCTGGGTTTCCATGATCAAGGCGAAGGTGCCGGAGCAGGTCTGCGATATCATCGATGAGGCGATGCAGGTGCATGGTGCCACCGGCATTTCCCAGTGGTCGCCGCTCTCGGGCATGTACGCCCAGCAGCGCACGCTGCGCTACGCCGATGGCCCGGACGAGGTGCACCACCACGTCATCGCCCGCAACGAGGTCAAGACCTATCAGGAAAGCAATGCGCGCCAAGACGCGGCCAAGGCCGTCACGCAATCGCGCGGTGCCGCGGGGTTCATGGGATGAGCGATCTGTTCGACCTGACCGGAAAGGTGGCGCTGCTGACCGGCGCCTCCAAGGGCATGGGCCTCGCGATGGCGACGGCGCTCGCCGATCACGGCGCCACGGTCGTGATCTCCGCCCGCAAGCAGGACCAGCTCGACAAGGCGGCCGAAGAGATCAACGCCCGGGGCCGGGGCAAGGCCCATGGCGTGTCCTGCAACGTGGGCTACAAGGATCAGCTTCAGGCGCTAGTGGACAAGACCCATGAACTCGCAGGGCCCATCGATGTGGTAATCGGCAATGCGGGGGTGAACCCCTACTATGGTCCCACCTCCGAAATTCCGGATGACGCCTACCAGAAAACCATGAACGCCAACGTGCAGTCCAACCTGTGGCTGGCGCAGATGGTGGCCCCCGACATGGTGGAAAAAGGGGCGGGCTCCATGGCCTTCACCTCTTCCATCGGAGCGTTCAAACCTTCGGTCATGCTGGGCACCTACGGCATGTCGAAACTGGCGCTGATCGGGCTGGTGCGCAATCTCGCGGCTGAATTCGGGCCAAAGGGCCTGCGGTTCAACGCGATCTGTCCCGGCCTTGTAAAGACCGAATTCGCCCGCGAACTCTGGGACAACCCGGAAGTGGAAAAGCGCATCAAGGAAGAAATTCCCCTGCGCCGTCTGGGCGAGCCTGAGGATTTCGCGGGCCTTGCCGTCTTTCTTGCCAGCGACGCCAGCCGCTACATGACCGGGCAGGCACTGACCGTCTGCGGCGGTTCCAACATGTGGACGTGAGGGGCTGACATGGAACTGAAGGACAAGGTTATCGTCGTCACCGGTGCCGCGAGCGGCATCGGCCGGGCCATGGCGCTGCGCTATGCCAAGGAAGACCCCAAGCATATCGTCTGCGTGGACATCAACGAAGACGCAGCCCGGGAAACCGCAAGCGAGGTCGGCGGCACGGCGTACCGCGTCAACGTCGGGGTCGAGGATGAAATCAAGGCCCTGATCGAGGAGGTCGAAGCCAACATCGGCCCCATCGACCTCTTTTGCTCGAACGCGGGAATCTCTGTCGCCGGGGGCGTCGAAGTGGGCAATGACGAATGGCAGCGCATCTGGGACATCAACGTGATGGCCCATGTCTGGGCCGCGCGGCATCTGGTGCCGCGGATGTCCGAACGGGGGGGTGGCTATCTGCTCAACACCTCGTCGGCGGCGGGCCTGCTGAACCAGGTCGG
>NZ_LWGH01000265.1:0-21009 GCF_001635395.1 Sulfitobacter sp. HI0129
TGTCAGCGGTCTGCGCAGCACCAGTACCAGAACGAGGGTGAGAGCCGCCGAAATCGCGATGATGAATGCCTCGCTTCGCAACATTCCGGCGGTGGCCCCCAGCAGAAAGCTTTCCAGCCCCGCCTGACGGCCCGTGTTCATCGTCTGGATGATCGTCAGCAGCACGATACCGAAGCCAAAAAAGACCGAAAGCACCGACCCGATCGCCGCATCCTCTGCCAGCCGGGTGCGCGTGGAAAGCCAGGAAACTATAAGCAAACCAGCAGCGGCTGACAGGGCGGCCCCCGCCAGAAGCCCGGTCAGGCTGCGCCCGTCCCCGCCCAGCGCCACCATCACCATGAAGGCAAGCGCGACCCCCGGAAGGGTCGCATGGGAAATCGCATCGCTGACCAGAGCGCGCTTGCGCAGGAACAGGAATGTCCCCCCGACGCCGCCCGCCATGCCCAACAGGGTCGCGCCGATGGTCACCAGCGTCGCATTGTACCCCAGTTGCAGGCTCAGCGCGTCGAATATCATGGCAATCGCAGCGCATCCATCTGCGCATCCGCCAGCCGCCCGCCGTAGGCGGCCTGCAAAGTATCGGCGGTGAACGCCTCTTTCACAGGGCCCTCGGCGATCTTGCGATTGTTGATGAGGAACACATGGTCGAAATAATCGGTCACGGTGGACAGGTCGTGGTGCACGGCGACCACGGTACGCCCCATGTTGCGCAGCTGCTTCAGAACGGTGATGATCGCCTTCTCGGTCGCCGCGTCCACACCGGCAAAGGGTTCATCCAGCAGGTAGAGTTCGGCATCCTGCGCCAGCGCCCGGGCAAGGAACACCCGCTGTTGCTGCCCGCCAGAAAGCTGACCGATCTGGCGCTGGGCAAAATCCTCCATCCCGACGCGACGCAGGCAATCCTCGGCCTTGGCGCGGTGGCGTGCCTTCACGCGGCCCAAAAGACCGAGTTCGCCGTATAGCCCCATCAATACCACATCGATCACCCGGGTCGGGAAATCCCAATCGACGCTGGCCCGCTGGGGCACATAGGCGATCCGGTGCCTTTGCCGGGCGAGAGGCGCGCCATAAACACTCACCGTTCCGGCAAGGGGTTTCAGGATACCCAGAGAGGCCTTCAACAAGGTTGATTTGCCGGCACCGTTCGGCCCGATGATCGCGGTCATGGCGCCGGGTTTCACTGTCATGTCCACGGAGAATACCGCCGGTTTCTGCCCGTAGGACACGGTCAGCCCACGAATGGCCAGCGGACTGTCCGCGCCCGTGGTCCGGGTGACGGGCGAAACCCCGTCGCTGGTGGCGAGTTCGAGGTTCACGCCCGTTCCACCATGGTCAGCAGGCCCGACATGCCGCCATCGGGGACCTCCGCCCCAAGCGCCGAGGCGATGGTTGTCACGTTGTGATCGATCATGCCGATGTATGTGCCTTCGTAGGTATCGGGGGGGGCCCATGGCATCACTGAACAGCGCGCCGCCGATGCGGACATCATGCCCCCTCGCCGCCGCGCCCTCGATCAGAGCACGCATGTTCCGGTCGGAAACCGATGTCTCGACGAAGACCGCACCGATGCGGCGGTCTACCAGCACATCGACAAGCTCCCCGATCCGGTTCAGCCCCGCCTCGCTTTCGGTCGAGATGCCCTGAATACCGATCACCTCGAACCCGAAGGCCCGCCCGAAATAGCTGAAGGCGTCATGGGCCGTGACCAGAACACGCTGATCCTGTTGCACATCCGCCAGGGTCTGGCGCGCATAGTCCGCCAGTTCGGCCAATTCGGCGCGATAGGCTTCGGCGTTCGCCCGAAACAGCGCCTCGTTCTCGGGCCGGGCGCGGACAAGCGCCTCCGCGACCTCGCTCACCACGTCCGCCCAGAGCGTCGGGTCCATCCAGACGTGCGGGTCGAAGCGGCCCTCGTAATCGGGATGGCTGACGAGAACATCGCGCGGCAACGCCTCTGCCACCGCCTCGACCGCGCGGCGGCGGGACAGGTCTTCGAAGAACCGCTCCATCTGCGCTTCGAGATAGAGCCCGTGCCACAATACCAGATCGGCGCGCGTCAGGGCGACGATATCGCTGCGGGTCTGCCGGTAGCCGTGGGGGTCCACCCCCGACCCCATCAACCCCCGCACAGTGACGGCATCGCCGCCGATCCGGCGGGCTGCATCTGCGATCATGCCTGTGGTCGCAACCACGTTGAGCGGTTCGGCGGCGCGCGACATGCGCGGGGCCGCGAGTGAGAGCGACATCGCGCCCAAGCCTGCGATGAAACTGCGGCGGGCCACGGGGCGAGCCTGCGAGAAGTACGGGAACTGGGTTTTGTATGTCATGCGGCGAATATGAGATCGATTCGCAACTAAGTCAATCAAGTTGCGAATGATTCTCAAAAATGGCAGGATACCCCTGCTGCATAGGCGCTTGCCAAGCAACCTGCTGCCATGCAACTTAACCGGTCTGACGGACCGGAGGCTCCCATCATGGCGACCGAACTCACCGAAACTGCGCCGCGCAGCGCTGCCACCCAGGATTCGCAGCTGCCGCAGCTGGCCGAACCCAGAAATCCCGGCATGGATCTGGATATGGACTGGGTCCGCGCGGTGCAGGCCAATACCTCGGCCATTGAACGGCGGGCAGCTACCCTGCCCGCGCGGCGTTCGGTCAAGAAGGCCCATCAGGCCGCGTGGCTGCTTCGCGCGGTGACCTGTATCGATCTGACGACCCTGTCTGGCGACGACACCGCCTGCCGGGTGGAGCGGCTTTGCGCCAAGGCAAAGCAACCGGTTGCACAGCATATTCTGGACGCGCTCGACATGCCCGCGATCACGACCGGCGCGGTCTGCGTTTACCACGAGATGATCGCCCCGGCCCGCGCGGCGCTCGAAGGCACGTCCATCCCCATCGCCGCGGTCAGCACGGGCTTTCCTGCAGGCCTTTCGCCGCTGGATCTGCGCATCGCCGAGATTGAGCGCAGCGTGGAGGCGGGCGCGGCGGAGATCGACATCGTGATCTCGCGGCGGCATGTCCTGTCGGGCAACTGGCAAGCGCTCTACGATGAAATGCGCGCCTTCCGCGCCGCCTGCGGCGAAGCGCATGTGAAGGCGATCCTTGCGACCGGCGAACTGGGCAGCCTGCGCAACGTGGCGCGCGCCAGCCTCGTCTGCATGATGGCGGGTGCGGATTTCATCAAGACATCGACCGGCAAGGAAAGCGTGAACGCGACCCTGCCCGTCAGCCTTACGATGATCCGCGCCATTCGCGACTATCATGCGCGCACGGGGGTTCGGGTGGGCTACAAGCCCGCGGGCGGAATTTCAAAGGCCAAGGACGCGATCACCTATCTGGCCCTGATGAAAGAGGAACTGGGCGACCGCTGGACGCGCCCCGACCTTTTCCGCTTTGGCGCATCTTCGCTCCTGAACGACATCGAGCGGCAGTTGGAGCATCATGTGAGCGGCAGATATTCGGCAGGCTACCGCCATGCCATCAGCTGATCCGCCCGGGACAGGTGTGGATTTGAGTATTTAAGAAAGGGTGAAGGGATGAAGGTGTCCGAAATCTTCGAAACGATGGACTATGGCCCCGCCCCGGAATCGGCGGCGGAGGCCTTGGCGTGGCTGGTCGACCAGGGGGGGCGGTTCGGGCATTTCATCGATGGTGCCTTCACCACGCCCGGGGCCGGTTTCGACAGCCGCAACCCTGCCACCGGCGAAGTGCTCGCCGGGCTGACGCAGGCCACGCAGGATGACGTGGATGCCGCCGTGAAGGCCGCGCGCAAGGCACAGCCCAAGTGGGAGAAACTGGGCGGGCACGGCCGCGCCCGCTATATCTATGCGCTGACGCGTCTGTTGCAGAAACACGCCCGACTTTTCGCCGTGCTGGAGACGCTGGATAACGGCAAACCCATTCGGGAATCCCGCGATATCGATATTCCGCTGGCGCAGCGCCATTTCTATTACCACGCGGGCATGGCTCAGCTGATGGAAAGCGAGTTGCCCGATGCCGAACCGCTTGGTGTCTGTGGCCAGATCATTCCGTGGAATTTCCCGCTGCTGATGCTGGCGTGGAAAATCGCGCCGGCGCTTGCGATGGGCAATACGGTCGTGCTGAAGCCTGCCGAATATACCTCGCTCACGGCGCTGCTGTTTGCCGATATCTGCCGGCAGGCCGGGCTGCCCAAGGGCGTGGTCAATATCGTGACCGGCGACGGTGCGGTGGGCGAGATGATCGTGACGTCGGACGTGGACAAGATCGCCTTTACCGGCTCCACCGCCGTGGGCCGCCGCATCCGGCAGATGACAGCAGGATCAGGCAAGGCGCTCAGCCTCGAGCTGGGGGGGAAATCCCCCTATATCGTGTTCGACGATGCGGATCTGGACAGCGCGGTCGAAGGGCTGGTCGATGCGATCTGGTTCAATCAGGGGCAGGTCTGCTGTGCGGGCTCGCGGTTGCTGGTGCATGAGCCCGTGGCCGACAGGTTCTACGACAAGCTGCGCGCGCGGATGGACCGGCTGCGCATGGGAAACCCGCTGGACAAGTCCATCGACGTGGGCACGCTGGTCGATCCGGCGCAGCATCGCCGGGTTTCCGAAATGGTCGCCGCCAGCGATGCGGGTGAGCGGCATGTCGCGAAGATCGACGTGCCGGAAAACGGATGTTTCTATCCGCCCACGCTGATCACCGGAATGAACCCCGCCGATCCCCTGATGCAGGAAGAGATCTTTGGCCCCGTCGTCGTGTCCTGCACCTTCCGCACCCCGGAAGAAGCGGTGCAGCTTGCCAACAACACGGCCTACGGCCTCGCCGCGACGGTCTGGTCGGAAAACGTGAACCTCGCGCTCGACATTGCGCCAAAGCTGGCGGCGGGGATCGTCTGGATCAACGGAACCAACCTGATGGACGCGGCTGCCGGATTTGGCGGGGTCCGTGAAAGCGGCTTTGGCCGCGAAGGCGGCTGGGAAGGGCTGTCAGGCTACACCCGCCCCCGTGGTAATGCGAAGAAACTGCCGACGGTCGAGGCATTCTCGGGTGACGGGGCGCCCTCCGACCCCATCGACCGTACCGCGAAGCTCTATATCGGGGGCAAGCAGGCGCGTCCCGACAGCGGCTATTCGGCCCCCGTCTGGGGCAAGGGCGGGGCATTGCTGGGCCATGTGAGCCAGGCCAACCGCAAGGATGTGCGCAACGCGGTCGAAGCGGCACATGCGGCAAAGGCATGGTCCCGAACCACGGGCCACTTGCGGGCGCAAATCCTCTATTACGTGGCCGAAAACCTATCGACCCGGGCCGAAGAATTCGCCGGGCGCCTCGACGCCATGGTAGGGGGTAAATCGGGCCGGGATGAGGTGGAGACGGCGATCCGCCGCCTCTTCACCTATGCCGCATGGGCGGACAAATACGACGGGCAGGTCCACGGCGTGCCGATCCGTGGTGTCGCGCTGGCCATGAAGGAACCCGTGGGCGTCATCGGGGCGCTTTGCCCTGCCGAGGCACCGTTGCTGGGCCTCGTCTCCTGCATGGCACCAGCCATCGCCATGGGCAACCGGGTGATCCTCTCGGCGAGCGACCCCTTCCCGCTTGCGGCCACAGATTTCATGCAGGTTCTCGAAACTTCGGACATTCCGGGCGGCGTGGTGAATATCCTCACCGGGCCGCAAGTGGATCTGGCGGAAACGCTCGCCGGTCACATGGATGTCGATGCTGTCTGGTCGTTTGGCGCGGCGGAACTGAGCGGTATCGTGGAGGCCGCCTCTGCCAGCAACATCAAACGGACATGGGTCAACAACGGCATGGCGCGGGACTGGAACGGACCAGCCGGTGAGGGCCGGGAATTTCTGCAGGCCGCGACCGAGGTCAAGAACGTCTGGGTGCCCTACGGGGAGTGAGCCGCCTGCGCGCGGCAGCCAATGGCACCGCGCGCAGCATTTTCAGCGAGAGGTGGTGTCTTCCAGCCCCTCGGGCTGGCCGACTACCACGAATTGCAGGCCTTCGGGCTGCAGCAGTTCACCGGCGACGCGCTTCACATCCTCAAGGGTAACGGCTTCGACCTTGTCATTGCGCGTCGCGATATAGTCGATCGGCAGACCGAGCAGTTGCATCCCGACGAGGATCGAAGCGATCTGGCCGTTACCTTCGAACCGGAGGGGGTAGGCCCCGGTAATATAGGTCTTGGCGTCCTTCAGTTCCGCTTCGGTGACGCCTTCCTCGGCCGCCTTGCGCCATTCCTCCCGGATCACCTCGATCGCCTCTGCGATGCGGTCATTGGCGGAGGAAACCGAGCCCATGACGGTCTCCGACAGGTCTTTCGCCACGAGGGACGAATAGACGCCATAGGTAAGGCCGCGCTTTTCGCGCACCTCGTTCATCAGCCGGCTTTCGAAGGACCCGCCGCCCAGGACCTGGTTGAGCACGAGGGCGGCGAAGAAATCGGGATCGTCCTGCCGGATGCCCGAATGGCCGAAGAGCGCGACCGACTGCGGGGTCGGAAAGTCGATGATCTTCACGCCCCCGGGGATGTCGAGTTCGGCGACCGGGGGCATGGGCGCGCCTTCCTCAGGCAGGCGTGACAGCAGTTCGTCGAGCAATTTACTCAGTTCTTCGGGGGTGATGTCCCCCACTGCGCCGACGGTGATGCGGTCCCGTGCGATCACGGCGTCATGCGCTTGCAGCAGATCCTCGCGGGTCAGGGCCGTCACGCTTTCCTGCGTGCCGTTCAGAGACGTCGCATAGGGATGGTCACCAAAGGCAAGCGCGTCAAAGGCCCGGCCCGCAATATCGTTGGGATCCTTCAGGTTGGACTGAATGTTGGACAGCACCTGTCCGCGCACCCGCTCGATCGCATCGGCATCGAACCGGGGTTCCTGCAGCGCGGCCTTGAGCAATTGAACGGTCTCGTCGCGGTTTTCCGTCAGGAACCGGGCCGAGACGGAAAGCGCATCGTCATCCACGCTGAACCCGAGGCTCGACGCCAGAGATTCCTGCGCCCGGGCAAAGGCGCGCGCATCCATGTCCGCCGCGCCCTCTTCCAGCAGAGAGGTCATCAGGTTGATCGCCCCCCGTTTTTCGGGCGCATCCAGAGAGGCCCCGCCACGAAACCGCAGTTCGAGCGCCACGAAGGGGATCGAATGGTCTTCCACCAGCCAGGCGGTGATGCCCCCCGGGCTGGTTACTTCCTGAATATCGACATCGGCCCGCAGCGGCAGGGCGGCAAAAAGGCTGAGAACCAGCGCATAGATCAGCTTCACGACGCGTCTCCTTCGTCTTTCATGAGCCAGCCGGTGACGGCGGCCTTGCGGTCGAGCACTTCGCGGGCGGCGGCCATGATGTCGTCCTCGGTTACGGCCTCAAGCACATCGGGCCATGATTGCACATCCTCGACCGTCAGCCCCGTCGTCAGCGCGCTGCCGTACCGCTGCGCGACCGATCCCGCGTCATCGCGTTCATAGATTTGCTGTGCGCGCACCTGCAGCTTGATCCGTTCGAGTTGGTCGGGGTCCACACCCTCTTCCATGAAAGAGGCAAGTGCTGCGTCCATCGCATCCTCGGCTTCCTGCAGGCTGACTCCTTCGGCGGGCACCACCACGAGGTTGAACGTTGTGTCGTCCAGCGCGGTGCCCCGGTAAAAGGCCGCGACGTAGGTGGCGACCTGCGTGTCGAACTGCAGCTTCTCCGCCAGATAGGAGGTCGTGCCGCCACCAAGAATTTCAGCGAGGATCGTCAGCGCGGCGGCTTTCTCCTGCGCGCCGGAATCCCGTTCGGGCGCAAGGTAGGAACGGCTGACATAGGGCTGCGCCACGCGGGGATCACTGTAGGTGAGGCGGCGTTCGGCGCGATGCGGGGGCTCTTCGGTGCGCAGGCGTTCGGGCAGTGCGGGGTTGGCGGGGATGGCACCGTAATATTTCTCCGCCAGCTGGCGCACCTCTTCGGCTTCGACATCGCCGGATACCACCAGAATGGCGTTGTTCGGCGAATAATATAGGTCGTAGAAACCGATCGCGTCCTCAAGGTCCAACTCCTCCATCTCGTGCATCCAGCCGATGACGGGCGTGCCGTACCGATGGTTGAGGTATTGCGCCGCGTTCAGCTGTTCGTTGAACAGTGCGCCGGGGCTGTTCTCGGTACGCTGGTTGCGCTCCTCGATGATCACGTCCCGCTCGGTCTCGATGTTTCCCGGCGTGATGCGAATGTTCTTCATCCGGTCGCTTTCCATCTGCATCATCAGTTCGAGACGGTCGGCAGCGACGCGCTGGAAATAGGCGGTGTAATCGTAGCTGGTAAAGGCGTTGTCCCGCCCGCCGTTGCGGGCCACCGTCGCCGAAAATTCCCCGGCCTCCATCTTGTCGGTCGCCTTGAAGAGAAGATGCTCAAGAAAGTGTGCGACCCCGGAAGACCCCTTCGGCTCATCCGCGGATCCGGCTTTGTACCAGACCATCTGCTGCACGACCGGGGCGCGGTGATCTTCGATCACGACGACCTCCATGCCGTTGTCGAGGGTGAAATGGCTGACGTTCTCGTCCGCGAGGGCCGAATGCGCGAAGATCGTGAAAGCAAGGGAAATCAGGGCCGCGGGTATCGGCAGGCGTCGCATGGCGTATCCTTCGAGAATGATCTGCTACTGCGCAACCTACGCCGGGGCGCGGAACGATCAAGGTACCTTACGCAATTGTAATCCGGCGGTAACGACCGACGGCGGCAGGGATCACTGCGCCGCAGGCGGTGCGGAAGGGGTACGGGCCCCGGCCCGGCGCCAGCGTGCCAATGCGCGATCGGCGTCCAACGCCTGCGCGCTGTAGGCTTGGTTGTAGCGATCGACCGGAACGATGCGGAACTGCGTGAAGCGCGCCTTGCGACGGCGGAAATCCGCATCTGCAGCTGCCAGCGTTTGCCTGATCGCCGGGGCAACCCCCATGCGGCCCGCATAGCGTACCAGCGCCCCATCGGCGGCAGGGACCGGCCCGCCTGCGGCTTCCGGCGTACCGCCGAAGGCCACGATGCCTTCCTGCAGGGCCGAACGATCCGTCAGGTTGGCCTGCCCCGGGGTCGGGACCGGCAGCGCGGTAAAGCTGTCCGGCACCTGCAGGGGTTTAACCGGAGAGATCATGAATTCGTCCGGTCCCGTGCCGGTAGACCGAATATCCCGCAGGCCCGTGTTCGAACAGGCGGCCAGCACCAGCGGACCGAGCAGCAGGAGGGCAAGACGACGCATCTGATAACTCCTAAATCTTAACCGATCCATAACGCAGGCCGGGCCGCGATGTCACTGGCCTTTTTGAGACGGCTTGCGCGGGCGGGCGCTCTTGCCGCCCTGATCCGCTTCCTTGGTGAAGAAGATCAGGCCGATCGCCCCGGCGAAAATGAACACATCGGCGATGTTATAAACGAAGGGATTGTCGATACCGCAGCAGGTGGTGTTGAGAAAATCCAGCACGTAGCCATAGATCAGCCGGTCAACCACGTTGGCCAGCGCCCCGCCCACGAGCAGCCCGGCGCTCATCTGCGCCCAGATGCCCTGTGGTCGCCGCATGATCCAGATGGTGACAGCCAGACAGATGACAATGGCCAGCGCGATGAGCGCCCATTGGCTCATGTCGCCGCCCAGACCGAAGTTGATGCCCCGGTTCTCCCCGTAGCGAAAGTTCACCAGCGGGGGGAAGACGTCGATGGCGCGCACCCGGGCGAGGTCCATGGCATGGATCACGACGTATTTGCTGAACTGGTCCACGAGAAAGGCGATGATGGCCGCCCAGAAGAAACCGCGCATGTCGAACCTCCTAATGTCTGAAGTGGCGCATGCCGGTAAAGACCATGGCGAGCCCGGCTTCGTCCGCGGCGGCGATCACCTCATCGTCGCGCATGGAACCGCCCGGCTGGATCAGCGCGGTGGCACCGGCTTCCGCCGCCGTTACCAGCCCGTCCGCGAAGGGGAAAAACGCATCCGACGCCACGACCGAACCGCGCGTCAGCGGGGTGTCGAGGCCCGTGGCCTCTGCCATGTCCTGTGCTTTGCGGGCGGCGATGCGGGTGCTGTCCACCCGGCTCATTTGTCCCGCGCCCACCCCTACGGTGGCTCCGTCCTTCACGTAGATGATGGCGTTCGACTTCACGTGTTTTGCCACGATCCACGCGAATAGCAGATCGTCGAGTTCCCGGTCCGAGGGGCTGCGCTTCGTCACCACCTTGAGATCCTCGCGATGGATACGCCCGATGTCCTTGTCCTGCACCAGCATACCGCCGCTGACCTGCCGATAGGTCGTCATCGGGGCATCGACCGGGGCGAGACCCTCGGTCGTCAGCAGACGCAGGTTCTTCTTTGCGGCAAAGATGTCCAACGCCTCCTGCGTGGCACCGGGCGCGATCACAACCTCGGTAAAGATCGAAGCGATCGCTTCTGCCGTGGGGCCGTCCAACGGCTGGTTCAGCGCGATGATCCCGCCAAAGGCACTGGTGCGGTCACAGTCGAACGCCCGTTCGTAGGCCTCCCGCAGGGTGGCACCGCGCGCAACGCCGCAGGGGTTGGCATGTTTGATGATCGCGCATGCCGGGCCTTCGGACGGATCGAATTCGCTCACCAGTTCAAAGGCCGCGTCGGTGTCGTTGATGTTGTTGTAGGACAGTTCCTTGCCCTGATGCTGCCGTGCCGTGGCGACGCCGGGACGGTCGCTGCCGTCGGTGTAGAAGGCCGCTGACTGATGCGGGTTCTCGCCATAGCGCAACGTCTGCCTGAGCGTGCCGGTAAAGCTCCGGCGGCGGGGCGTTTCCTTGGTCTGCTCCGACATCCAGCTGCTCACGGCGGTATCGTAGGCGGCGGTGCGGGCATAGGCCGTCTGTGCCAACCGCTGGCGCAGCGCATAGCCGGTCGCACCGTCGTTGGCCTTCATCTCTTCCAGCACCGCGGCGTAGTCTTCGACGTCCACAACGACATTGACGAAGCCATGGTTTTTCGCGGCGGAACGGATCATGGCAGGCCCGCCAATGTCGATGTTTTCGATCACTTCGGCATAGGGCGCGCCCTTGGCGACCGTTTCCTCGAACGGGTAGAGGTTCACCACCACGAGATCGATCGCCCCGATGCCATGGGTCTGCATGGCGGCCACGTGGTCTTCGTTGTCACGCAGGGCAAGCAGCCCGCCGTGCACCGCCGGATGCAGCGTCTTGACCCGGCCATCCATCATCTCCGGGAAGCCCGTCACGTCGGCCACATCGCGTACTTCGAGCCCGGCGTCGCGCAGCGCCTTCGCCGTGCCCCCGGTGGACAGCAGTTCCACCCCGTGCTCCGCCAATGCGCGGCCAAACTCCACGAGGCCGGTCTTGTCGGATACGGATAGCAGGGCGCGTTTTACGGCAACGAGATCGGGCATCGGGTATGTCTCCGGGTCAGTCTTCTTGCAGGTGAGGATCGTTCATGGACAGATCCCGCACGCCAATCGCAGTTTCCTGCGCCTTCGACAAGGACCAGCGGACCCGCTTCACCGTGGAAAGCGTCCTGCCCGACAGCACGATCTGCTGGGCGGCCCGGGGTTTCAGCCGCGTCGTTTCGAGATAGACGCCCGGTTCCAGTGACAGGCTTTGCTGACCGTCATGCCGGAAAATCCAGACCTCACCGCTCTTGAGCGCCATGGAGATCGCGTTCCCCCCCATGTCGAGCGTGGCGTCCACGTCAGGGTGCAGATGAAAGCGTATCTCGAACCGGATACCCGCCAGCCGCGTGGCATCGAGCGACTTGTCGAACCGCCGCTTTTCGGATTCCTTCAACGCCAGAAGCATGTCTTCACCCGCGACGGCACGCCCGTCGAGCGTAAGTTCGAGCGTGCGCGCGTGGGTCAGCCCATGCGTGGCCACGTAACCGTCATGTCCGCCCTGAAACCGCAGGCCGTCCCCCACGTGGTCGATTTCGACGGGCACATGGCTCGGGCCATCGATCAGCGCCTCGTGCCCGGTATCGGGATCGGGGTCTGCAAGCCGCGCGCTGGAATACCCCCCGAGCGAGAGCGCGGAATGGGACGGCGTCGCACGCCCCGCGCGCCGCCAGTCCAGTCCGAAGGATCCGCCCGACCCGCAATTCACGATCAGGGGGCGCCGCCCGGAGGTGAGTTCGAACGCCAGCGTGGAGGCATGGGCATTGCCGGAGGCGGCCCCTTTCGGGGGTGCCGCGGCATCCACGATGATGCTGGTCCGGCCTGCGGAAAGGCGCGCATATCCCATCGACAACCCGTCGGACCGGGCCGGCTTCACGCGGGAGGCAGCCAACGCGTGGTCAAGCCAGCCTTCTGCCCCGCGACCGCCGCCATGAAACCGCGCGAGCGATCCGTCCGAATGCCGCAAGCTGCGCAGGGTAGGCGTAATCCGGGCGATTGCCGCCAGATGCGCCTTCGGCACCCCGCGCCCTGCGTCGGCCAGCGCTGCCGCCGCCCAGGTGAGCAGGGTAAACACCGCCAGAAGCTCTTCGGGATTGCGGGTCGGCAATCCGCCGTTCTTGTCGATCTGCACCGTACATTCTCGCGCCAGCGCGCGAATGGCAGGTTCGGCGAGGTCTTCCTGCCCTTCCAACGTCAGCCCGGCGTATATCAACCCGGTAAGCGCCTCGAACCGGGGCAGGCCGGGGGCCGCGCCGTGCCAGCGCCGGGCAAGGAATTGCGTCTGCTGAACGAGCGACCGATAGAACGCCCTGCTTTCTTCCTTTTCCTGTCCGCGCAGCACGAAAATCGCGTGGTTGATCCAGCGGATCAGCCGCCGGCCCGTCAGATCAGGCGTCCAGCCCGGGCCACGGCCCCGACCATAGGTGTCGATCCACGCCCAGAGCCATTTCTGCGCGGTCGCCCGCGCCGTGGTGTCACCCACAGCCGCCAGATCGTCGAGCCAGGCGAAACCATGCAATTCCGCAGAAAAGGCCGCATCGGGCGGTTTGACCTGCCACGGCGTGCCCTCTGTGCCTTCAACCAGCGTACCGGCAAAAAGGTAGTTCCCCGCCATCAATTGCCGCCCGCGGGCAAAGGATCCGATCGTCCTCGGTTCAGGGGAGGAGACAAAGCCCGTGACTTCGGCCCGGGTGCGCGTGGCGCGCCACGCGTGCCAGCGGTTCAGAAATCGTGCCTTGCGCGCCTTCAGGCGGGTGGTATTGAACATGATCGCTGCCCTCGGAACGCTCTTCGGCGCTTCATGGCAGCATAGCCCCGCCGCCGGGGCAAGTCACCGCAATAAACCCAAAGGCGGGATTATGCGCGGGATCGGCCCGTATGACCGGAAAGAAACGCCCATGATCGCCAGCATGATGATGTATCTGCGACCCGAGACGGAAGCGGCCTATGCGCGGTACTGGGCGCTGATCCGGGCGGGCCTGTCGCAGCGGGGGATTGACGCGCCGGAAAACCTGTCGAACGATCTGCCGCCTTTCGTTGTCTGGCGGGACCCGGGGCTCGTGCTCAGCCAGACCTGCGGCATGCCCTACCGGATGCTGCTGAAAAACGACGTCACGCTCGTCGGAACACCGGATTTCGGGGTCGAAGGCTGCCCGCCCGGTTATTACCGCAGCGTTCTAATCGTGCGACAGGACGACCCGCGCGGAAGCCTCACCGACTATTCTGAGGCCCGTTTCGCCTATAATGAAACCGGGTCGCAATCAGGCTACGCCGCCCCTTACGCGCATTGCCTGCCCTCAGGCTTCTGGTTCGAGAACCGGGTCCAAAGCCGCGGCCACCGACTGTCTGCCCGAATGGTCGCGGAGGGGGAGGCCGACATCGCATCGCTCGACGCGGTCACATGGCGCGACATCGAGCGTTACGACGATTTCGCAAAGAATCTGCGCGTACTGGACCTGACCGAGCCGACGCCCGGACTGCCCTATATCGCGGGCCCGGATGCGGATGGCGAGGCGATATTCGCGGCTGTCTCCGACGCTATTGCCGGCCTATCCCCGACGGACAGGCAAGTCCTCGGTCTGCGAGATCTGGTGCGGATCCCGGCGCGGGATTACCTTTCCGTCACGTCGCCGCCCCCGGGGGCCTGAGCGGTCACGCACGCTTGTGCAGACAAGCGATATAGAAACCATCCATCCCGCCGATGTCCGCCCAGTAATCAGGGCGCAGCCGCAGGCCGCCCTCCGCCGTGATCCATTCGGGCGATACCCCCGGCAGGTCCAGCGCGCTGCGGTCTACCACCATATCGGGGTGGCGTTCGAGTGCCTCGTCCACCTGCACCTCACCTTCGTCCGGCAGCAGGGAGCAGGTGCAGAACACGAGGCGTCCGCCGGGTTTTACCAGCGACCACGCGTGATCCAGCAACTCCCCCTGCAGGGCGATCAACTCCCCGAACTCGGAACCATCCTTGGCGTGGGGCAGATCCGGGTGGCGGCGTATGGTGCCCGTCGCGGAGCAGGGAGCATCGAGCAGAACCGCATCGTAGCTCCCGCCGATCTGGCGCGCATCGGCGGTTTTCACTTTCGCAGGCAGGTGCACCCGGGCAAGATTTTCCTTCAAACGGGCCACGCGAGGGGCGGAAGCGTCCACCGCGGTGACCTGCGCGCCTGCCGCAGCAAGCTGCATCGTCTTCCCGCCGGGCGCTGCACAGAGGTCCAGCACGTCCTCACCCTTGCGGGGGGCCAGTACCTGAACCGGCAGGGCGGCGGCCGCGTCCTGAATCCACCAGTCTCCGGTGGCGAAACCCGGCATGGCAGAAACTTGCCCCGCCTCGGGCATACGCAGCGTCCCGGTCGGCAGCAGTTGCGCCCCCAAGGTCGTGGATATCGCCGCCGCCTCGCCCCGTGGGGTGATATCCAAAGGTGCGCCCGCGAAATGCGCCGCTTCCATTGCCTGCATTGCCTGCGCGCCCCATGCATCCACCAGTGGACCACGCAGCCATTTGGGCAGACGTGGCGGGCGCAGTGCGGTCCAAGCCTCCGGCCCGGCCGCGGCGACCTTGCGCAGGACGGCGTTGGTCAACCCTTTGAGGT
This sequence comes from Sulfitobacter sp. HI0129, assembly GCF_001635395.1. Taxonomy (NCBI): domain Bacteria; kingdom Pseudomonadati; phylum Pseudomonadota; class Alphaproteobacteria; order Rhodobacterales; family Roseobacteraceae; genus Sulfitobacter; species Sulfitobacter sp. HI0129. The sequence continues at coordinate 14,939 of NZ_LWGH01000265.1, forward strand.
GCCCGTAGCGGCGATGTGCCGAAACGATGCTGACCATCGCATTCACGACTCCATGGGCCGCTCCGCCCTGACAAAGTTCCACGGTGCCCAGCCGCAGCGCGTTGCGCACCGTGAGGGGGGGATATTTCGACAGATGCTGCTGGAGCAGCCTATCGGCCCGCTCCAACCCGCGCAGGGTATCGTTCGCCAGCCGCTGGGCGCGGGCGCGGTCCTCCGGCGGGAGGCGGTCCAACGCGCCCCCGGCGAGCAGTTCCGACATCAGGCGGCCTTCGCCCAACACCTGATCGAGCAGATATACGGCGGCCTTGCGCGCCGGGAGTCCGGTATCTGACATGGATCGCCTTCTTTCTGTCGGGGCGCCGGTTCGGCGGGTTGTCTGGCTCAGGCGGCGACGTATATCAATCCCGTAACCAGTGCAAAAGGACCGTCATGCCAGACCCTCGCCCCGCACCGCAGCCCAACCCGGACCTGCCGCCCAACCCAAAACCGGCACCGAAGCCCATCCCGGATACGCCCAACGGGCCAAATCCGGCACCCTCGCCGGATCTGCCCGCGAATCCGCAGCCCAGCCCGAAACCGATTCCGCAGGGAAAGTCGGCGCTGCCGCCCGAAGCGCAACGCGCCCTTGCGGAAGCCGAGGCGCGCCGGGCTGCGGCCCGCCCGCTTGACCTGCCGCCTGAACTGGGCGGTCGGGACGGGCCTGAACCCATCCGTTACGGGGATTGGGAGAAAAAAGGTATCGCTGTCGATTTCTGACAGCACCCCGCGCGGGCGTTCGCTGATCTAGCGCAGCCGGAAATCGGCGGAATCGCCCTTGCCCTGGTCGGAGGTGAACCGCAGGCTCTGCCCGTCGAAGCGGACTTCCTGACAGTTATAGCCATAGTCTTCACCACCCCAGAAGAGCGTTCGGCAGAAATATCCGTCCTTCCATTGCCAGTCGCCCGACACTTTCCATGCAGCGCCGGTTCCGGCGATCTGGCCTGTCGGCAGCACCCGCAACTTCACGAATGGACGGGTGAGGGTCTTGTCTTTCACGACCTGCAGGAAAGCGGCTTCGTCATCGATTTTCGCGAATTCCGCCCATGCCGGGGCCGACAGCGCGATCAGGGCGCTCAAGGTCAGGGACAAAACTTTCATCTTTCGAATCCTCGAAACTGCGAAATACTGGTAGATACACGGGCCAAACCCCGCCCGGGTTTCACCTTTTCGAGACAGATAAAGATCACAAAGTTTTCGCAGGTCCCCTCAATCCTTCAGGCCCAGTACATCCAGCATGTCGTATTGGCCGGGTTTGCGCCCCTGCCCCCAGAGTGCCGCCTTGATCGCGCCGCGCGCGAAAACGGCCCTGTCGGAGGCGACGTGGCGCAGAATGATCCGCTCGCCCTCGGCAGCGAAAAGCACATCATGCTCGCCCACGATATCGCCGCCGCGAATGGCGGTGAAACCGATATCGCCCCGGCGTCGCGGGCCGGTCATACCGTCGCGCCCCCTGTCGGAGACCTCGGATAGCGACACCCCCCGCCCGTCGGCGGCGGCCTCGCCCAGCATCAAGGCGGTCCCCGATGGTGCATCCACCTTCTGATTGTGGTGCGATTCGATGATTTCGATGTCAAAATCCGAATCCAGCGCCGCTGCGACCTTCTTCGTAAGCTGGGTGAGCAGATTGACCCCGAGCGACATGTTGCCCGCCCGTACGATCACCGCATGCCGCGCGGCGGGTTCAAGCGCCGCGATCTGTTCATCCGTCATGCCGGTGGTGCCGATGACATGGACCGCCCGCGCCTGCGCCGCGATGGCCGCGAATTCCAAAGTGGCCGCCGGGGCGGTGAAATCGATGACAGCCTGCGCCGGGGCGATCGCCTCCAACGGATCGTCGGTCACCGTCACCCCCAGTGGGGCGCGGCCCATCGCTTCGCCCACGTCCCGACCGATCCAGTCATGGCCGGGGCGTTCCACGGCACCGACGAGCTTCAACCGATCGCCGTTTGCGACCTGTTCGATCAGCATCCGCCCCATGCGCCCGGAGGCGCCCGTGATGGTCACGCCTGGTGTCTCGATCATCTGCCTGCTCCTTCTGTGCCTACCGCAGGTTTAGACCGCCGCGCGCGGCTTGGCAAAGCCCGGAGGACAACCTAGATGTGTGCCATGGCAAAGAACAAGTTCCACGACGGCCCCGGCCCTTCCCAGCGGCAGCTTCGGGTAGGCGAAACCATCCGGCGGGCCCTTTCCGAAGTACTGGCGCGCGGCGACGTGCATGACCCTGATCTGAACAGGATGTCGATCACCGTGGGTGAGGTACGCGCCTCCCCCGATTTGAAGATCGCGACAGCCTATGTGCTGCCTCTTGGCGGCGAAGGCCAGGAAGAGGTGCTGAAACTTCTCGCCCGCAACAAGGGCGAATTGCGCCGCATGGTTTCAAAGAAACTGACGCTGAAGTTCGCCCCGGACCTGCGCTTCCAGCTCGACAAGACCTTTGACCAGATGGACGAAACGCGGCGGATGCTGTCACAGGAGACCGTGCGCCGCGATGCGGCAGCCCCGGATGAACCCGCCGAGGATGATGCCGCCGATACCGCCTTCGGCGGGACGGGGGGTTCGTGATCCGCTGGTTCTGGGCCGCGGCGCTGGCGTCGTTGTTCGGTGCGGGGGCGACAAGCGCCTCTGCCGGCTCCTGTCGGCAGGAAAGCTATGAAGGTAACCGCTATACGGTTTGCGAGGTCGACCCTGCGCGCGAGGAAATGCGCCTGTTCTTGAACGATGCGCAGGGGCAGACCTACGGCTATTTCCGCAACGTGGACTCGGCGCTGCGGCAGAAGGGCAAATCGCTTGGATTCGCCATGAATGCGGGCATGTATCACGAAGATCGCGCGCCCGTCGGCTATTACGTCGAAGACGGCAATCTGGTGAAGGATGTCGTTTCCGCCGCCGGGCCGGGCAACTTCGGGCTGCTGCCGAACGGCATATTCTGCATCCGCGAAGGCCGCGCCGACGTGATGGAGACCAAGGCGTTCCTGCGCAGCAAACCCGATTGCGTCCATGCCACGCAATCGGGGCCGATGCTCGTCATTGACGGGGCGCTGCACCCACGCTTCCTGCGGGACAGCGATTCCCGCTACATCCGGAATGGCGTGGGCACGTCGAAGGATGGCACGCGCGTGGTTTTCGTCATCTCGGAAAATCCGGTGAACTTTCACAGCTTCGGAAGCTATTTCCGGGACCGGCTGCAACTGCCGAACGCGCTTTACTTCGATGGCAACGTCTCGCGCCTGCGCGCGCCCGCGCTGGGCCGGGACGATGCGGGCTTTGCCCCGCTCGGGCCGATCATCGGCGTGGTCGAATAGCACTTTTTCGCTTTTCGCCGCTTTCTTCGGGGTGGGCATGCAGGCAGCCCTTGTGTAGAGACCCCCGCGCAAGCAAGGAGAACGCAGGCGATGGGACGCGCACGCAAGGGCAGAGACATCTCGGGTTGGCTGATCGTGGACAAACCCGCCGGGCCAACCTCCACCGCCGTGGTCAACAAGGTGCGGTGGGCGCTGAACGCCAAGAAGGCGGGCCATGCCGGCACGCTGGACCCGGATGCCACCGGCGTTCTGGCCGTGGCACTTGGCGAAGCCACCAAGACCGTTCCCTACATCACCGATGCGCTTAAAGCCTACGAGTTCACCGTTCGCCTCGGTATCGCGACCAATACGGACGATGCCGAAGGCGAGGTCATCGCCCAATCCGATCTGCGCCCCGATGATACGTCGATCAAGGACGCTCTGGGGTCTTTCGTGGGCGATATCGAACAGGTTCCGCCGCAGTTTTCCGCGGTGAAGGTAGATGGCCAGCGGGCCTACAAACTGGCCCGCGACGGGGAAGAGATGGAACTGGCCGCGCGCCCGCTCTGGGTGGAGAGCCTGTTGCTCATCGATCGGCCCGATCCTGATCACGTCACACTGGAAATGGTCTGCGGAAAGGGCGGCTATGTCCGGTCCATCGCGCGGGATCTGGGCCAGAAACTGGGCTGTCTGGGCCATGTGCGCGAATTGCGCCGCGTCTGGTCCGGCCCCTTTCAGGCGCGCGATGGCCTCACCCTCGACAGAGTAGAGGAGCTGGCCCGGACGCCTGAATTGGATGCCCATCTGCTTCCCCTGGCCACCGGGCTGAACGAACTGCCGGAAGCCAAGGCGACCGCAGAGGGGGCCACCAAACTGCGCAACGGCAATCCCGGCATGGTGCTCAACGCAGCCGGAATCGAATATGGCGACGAATGCTGGGTCTCCTACGATGGGACCCCGGTCGCCGTAGGCCGCTACAAGGCAGGAGAGGTCCACCCTTCACGGGTTTTCAACCTTTGACCCCTGGAACGGGCGCATGCTGATCCGCGAACACGAAGAGGCTGGCACATATTCGCAGGTGGTCTATTCCGACTGCGAATCCTACCGCTACAGCCTGACCCGGGAATGGGACAGAGGCGCCCGGCGGGTCATGTTCGTGATGCTCAATCCATCCAAGGCGGACGAGATCGCCAACGATCCGACGGTCGAGCGCTGCGAACGCAGGGCGCGTGCCCTTGGCTTCGGCGCCTTCCGTGTCACCAACATCTTCGCCTGGCGCGACACCGATCCGCGTGCGATGCGGGCCGCCGCAGCGCCGGTGGGGCCGGCCAATGACGACATGCTGCGCGACGGTGCGCTCTGGGCGGACCAGATCATCGCGGCATGGGGCGCGCATGGCGCGCACCGCGACCGCGGGCGAAAGGCGCTGGCCCTGTTGCGCAGTTGTGGCGGCCCGCTCTTTCACCTCGGCCTCACGAAGGAAGGACACCCCCGCCACCCGCTGTATATCGCCTATGCGCAGAAACCCCTGCGTTGGCACGCCGACTAGCAGGGCGCTCGCCCCGTACAGTCTGTTAACCTTCGCACCCGATCGGCTTTGACCCGTGCCGCGGCTTCGTGGTTCCTTTGCCGCCTGTCGCACGCCGCGGGGTGTGCCGGGAAACAGGAACGATGCGATGTTGTGGCTGGCAGGAGTGATGGGCTTGATGGCGGTAGGCGCCGTCGCCTTGGTCGAGATTGAACCGGGCTCCGAGGCGGAGGAGGAGGACGACCGCGAGAATGACGTCCCCCTCCGCCCCGTCGGCGAAATCCTGACCGGCAGCGATGGGGCCGATGTGCTGACCGGACAGGCGGGCAATGACCAGATCGGCGGCGGCGAAGGAGCGGATTCGCTCCACGGCGCAGAGGGCGATGACAGTCTTTACGGCGGCAGCGGGGACGACCTGCTTGACGGCGACGAGGGCGCGGATGTTCTGCACGGGGAAGACGGCGAAGACGCTTTGAAAGGTGACGCCGGATCCGACTTCATTGCCGGCCACAACGGCAACGACCTGCTCTGGGGCGGTTCCGAAGACGACCAGCTGATCGGCTCCGCAGGCGACGATAGGCTCTTCGGAGAGGCAGGCGACGATGCGCTCATCGGGGGTTTGGGTGATGACACACTGACAGGCGGCGCGGGGCAAGACAGTCTTTTCGGCGGTTGGGGTAACGACAAGCTCGTCGGTACGCTGCCCCCCTTCACGGTCGGCGATTACCTGAACGGGGGCGGCGGCGATGATGCGATCCTCGCGGGGGACGGCGATATCGTCACCACGGGCGACGGATTCGATACGGTCATACTGGGCCATTGGAACGGGGAGGCTCAGGGCACCGAGATCATCGATTTCAACCGGGCCGAGGATCGGCTGCTCTATGTCTGGGACGATGCCGATTCAGGCGCCGTCCCCCCCGAACTGAGGATCGAGGAGGACGAGCATGCCGCGGAGGCGCGTATCTACGCCGATGACCGGCTGGTGGCGCGGATCACCGGGGATCACGATCTGGGCCCGCCGGACCTTGCACTGATGCCGCGTTCATCCGCCGCCGCGGTGAGCATCCTTCCGGGTGATGCAGATCGCGTTCAATAACCCTTTGCCAAGCCCGCCGATCTTTCCTATACGCCCACATCTCCGGTCGAATCCTTGGCCGGTGACCTCCACGGGCCTGAGCTGGACGACATCCCGGCCTGCGCCATTCATCAACCCTTTGCAA
>NZ_LWGH01000266.1:0-14278 GCF_001635395.1 Sulfitobacter sp. HI0129
GGGTCGAAGGAAACGTCTCGACTGAAAGCCGCCCACTGGCGCTGCTTGGCTTCGTCTTTACTGAACGCGGCCGTCAACGCATCTGGGGTCTCTGTCGGAACGGCCGTATCGCGCCGTTCAAATGTCGCCGCGATTGCGCGGCCGAGTTGCGCTTCGTCAAACTCGAATGATCGGCTGAGCAACCAGACGTCATAATAGTCCTTGATCCTCGTATTGGTGAGGCCGAGGGCCACCATCGCCTGGAATTTCTCCGCGACGACGGTTTCGCGCGCATACCCCCGGAGCGGCGCAGTCGGCATGTCGAGTAGTCCAGGCAGATCAAGAATCTGTGGTTCGGGCTCCATGGCATCGCCAAACCCGACATCGACGCTGATCGAAACCCGGGCACCACCAACATTAGCGGTGGTCTTGATCCGCAGCCCTCCATACTCGGTGTCTTCGCGGATACGTCCAATCTGCGCACCGTCGGCGTCAAATTGGACGCCGTCCGGTGCGTCCCCTGCGAAGATGTCTTTGAAAACGCCAAGAACGGCGCCTGGGTCAGGATCTCCGTGGCCCAGTAGATCGACATCACGGGTGCCGCGAAAGGGTTCGTCGAACCAAGCCATCAACAAAACAGCACCTTTGAGAACAAAACGTTCGGCATGCGCAGACTTTGCTAAGCGATAGAGCAAGCGCTCATTGGCATAGCGTGTGAGGACAAGCTGATAGCTTTGTTCGCTGTCTTTGCTGATCTTGAGCAGCCGCGAGCGAACCGACGCGCCCATATTCTTGATCTCTCTAACCATTCGCCGTGAGCGCCTCGAGATACGGGCGGACGATTGTGGAGACGCCGCCGCTGGCCGCCGAGCGTGCAATCTCTGCCGGAGTAGCCTTCCGCTGTCTCAGCGCCTCCTGAAGCCCCTCCAGAGCAACCGATTGACCAACCGACCGCCTATGCCGAAAGCAATCGGCGATGGTTTTGGCGACACCGAAGACCTTGACCGGGACGCCTTCAATCGATGTCATCTTGACGTCTTGGGCCAGGAGAGTGTCCGTGAACCGAACGATGCGCAGCGCTGGCTCATCCTGCGGGGACCAATCGTTCTTGCCGATTGCTATCCAGACGGACCGAGGCAGTTGATCGGTGAGCTCGTGAAACGCGAGCGCGGATGTAAGGCAGACAACACCTTTGGGAAGACGCTTCGCCGCTTCGGCAAGGCTGTGATTGGCATCCAGCGGTGCATCCGGTAGTTGATATAGTCCTCGCGCCAGACGAATTACCTCGCCATCGTCCCGCATCCGGCCGATGGTCGCAGCCGTGATGCCCGCTGACTTGAATTCAGACAGCCGGACGATGCCCCTCTCCCAGAGCATCTCTTTTGCTTGTTCACGCTGTGTTTTGCGCCCTGGCATTGATATCAAACCACCGATCTCTGGATCTATGTTCTGAGGTTTAGTATCACAGCCACAGCTTCCGGTAAAGTCAGTCCGGTGGTCGAAAGCGCAAACTTACATAGGAGTTCAGAACACGCTCTTGATCCAAACCAGCCCCGTCTCAGGAAACCTCAGCTGTCTACGCACGCTCACGACGCCATTCGGAAATCCGCAGAGCCACCCCTGCAGAATGACCTCATCCGGGAGTCCCTGACGAGCTCGTTGTGCAGGATCAAAACCAAGGCCCGCCCGCGCAGCAGTAAAATCTATGGGATGGGGCCGCCCCTTTCGCTGGAGATTGAAGACGAACGCGACCGGGAGAAGGATCAGGAAGTCGAGAAGGATCGTGATATCGACCGCGATTCGGGCCTCAGTCACTGACGAGACGATGAAAGGTCGTTTCCCCGTTCTTCATGGGAATGCTCGCCTGAGAGAATCCAACACCAATCAAAAACGAGATCACGCCGGTTGCCGTCTTGAATTCGCGCACCCTAATCGCATTTTGCGTCACGCGCGTCCTGGCAGTGACAAGGATTTTCGCCTGCCCATCACTCCCAACCGTCCGCATGATCCACAGGCCGTACCAGCTTGGTCCCTTGCGTTCAGGATCGGCTTTGCACAGCACTTCGACCGTGTGTCCCTCCTCAGCAAGTGCCCGAAGGCCTTGTTCGGTGGTGACGTTTAGTTCGAGGTCAATCGTCTGGTTCATCGCGCATACCAACAGAAACAATGATGGTCGTCTTGTGCCGGAATCTAACGAAGGCATCAATCGTATATTATCGAATTAGGTATGGCTCTATAGTGGTCAGTGGTCCCGGCAGTGTGCCGGTCTCGCTGTGTGCGATAGACAGGGCAGGGGATCGACGGGCTGACGCCCGCTCACCCCAACCCTGACAGTTTCCAAATCCTGTTGATCCGCCTGCCATCCTGGCAGGGCCGAGAAAACCGGCAAGCGCCGCCGTTGGCGTCGGTTCCGGTCGAGAATTCCGGTTCCTCCCACGCGCAGGCGCGCGGTTCCCTCCCAAATTCACGCCCTCCACCCGGTTGTCACGGCCCCGCCAGGCCGCAGGACGGGCTTTGCCCTTACCTCCTCTGCCCTTCGGAATGCATGGGCATTCCAAAGACCAGAACAGGAAGGCCCGCCCATTGGCGGAAAGGGCGATAGACCCAGACCGCGTCACTCAAGGAGGGTCACAAATGACCAAAGAGAAATTTGACGTTTATTCCCATGTCACAAATCAGATCATCACGCAGATCGAGGCGGGAACACCGCCCTGGCGCAAGCCATGGACCGGCGGCGGGGCATCGGTCAGCTTGCCGGAACGGTTCAACGGCGAAGCCTATCGAGGCATCAATATCCTGATGCTTTGGGCGACCGCGATGGCCAAGGACTATACCTCTGCCCGCTGGATGACGTTCAATCAGGCCAAGCAGCTTGGGGGCCGTGTCGGCAAGGGCGAGAAATCCGCAACCGTGGTGAAATACGGCACCGTCGAGCGTGAGGACGAGAACGGCGAGGAACGCCAGATCCCCTATGCCAAGGCCTACCGTGTGTTCAACGCCGATCAGATCGAGGGCCTGCCCACTGAATTCTATATCCAGCCTGATCCGCCCCGTGATCTTGGCACTGTGGCCGACCCCGAGTTGGAGGCGTTCTTTGCCGCGAGTGGCGCGCAGATCGACGTGACCGAGGAGCCGCGCGCCTATTACAACATCAAGACCGACCGCATTCACATGCCGCCGATTGGCACCTTTCACAGGGCCGCAGGGTATTACGGCACCTTGGCGCATGAGCTGACCCATAATGCCGCGCTCCGGTTTATGCCGCGCTTGTTCAGGCGAAGTCTTGTTTCCTGCGGTTTTTGTCGTTTTCCGGCTGCATAAGACTGTAGTTCAGAACCGCCATGTGAGCGTGGCGAACTGCGCAATTGGGGCCGGCGATCTGCCATAGGTGCAACCTTCAACCAAAAGAAGGAAACACTCATGGAAAACGATACGCACCCAGATCAAACGACGAGGCGGAAACTGAAAGCTGGCAGCCATGCCGATCGCTTTGCCCTACAGATCGAGGCGGAGGGATACGGCCTCCGTTCCATCGCCAATTACAGAACCACAGCCGAGGCGCTTTGGGCGGCGATGCTGGAGGCAGACGTCTGTCCCACTGAGCTGACCGATGATCGTGTGGACCATCTGGCGACGTCGATCATCAGTGCGGCTTCTGCGAGAGACCAAAAGCACTGTCGGTACCGCATCAATCGGTTCAGGGATTATCTCATTGAAAATGCAGGCGCACCGCCGCGCTCAGAACCGCCGCTCGACATGTCACCGAGGGCCTGCCTGAAACGGGAATACGAAACCTATCTTCGCAGTCAGCGCGGCTTGTCTGAGGACACAATTTATCACTGCCTACGGTTCTTTGATCGGTTCCTGACTGCGAAGTTCGGCTCTGGCCTGGGTGACTTGAACACCATCAAGCCAGACGACATCACTGGGTTCATACTTTGGTTGCGCAAGGAACAAAACGCGCCGCGGGACAAGACAGGCCCATCGCATCTTCGCAACCTCTTCCAGTTCCTGTTCTGGAGCGGAAAGACTGAGCGCAACTTGAGCAATGCTGTGCCGAAAGCCAGGCAGCCCAAACCGACCGGCATCCCGAGGTATCTGGAGCCGGAACAGGTCAACCGGCTCATTGAGGTGGTGCGCGACCACCAGAAAACGGGTCGGCGCAACTATGCAATGCTGATGCTGATCGCCCGTCTCGGTCTTCGTGCGCCGGAAGTGACAGCGATCGAACTGGATGACATCGACTGGCGCGCTGGAGAAATCCTGATCCGCGGCAAGAGGCAGTTGCACGATCGGATGCCGATGTCGGCGGAGGTTGGTGAGGCGATTGTCGATTACATCGAGAATGAGCGCCGGGGCCCGGACCGCGCGCTGTTCGTGTCGGTGAAACCGCCCTTCAAGAGGTTCAAGGACGCGCAAATCCTGCGATGGATATTGCGAGACGCCTATGACGCGACCGGCATTAGCCCGCCACAAGCCTATATAGGCACCCACATTCTGCGGCACAGCCTGGCCACCGACATGCTGCGAAAGGGTGCTTCGCTTGCTGAGATCGGGGACGTGCTGCGTCACCGATCTGCAATGACCACAACCATCTATGCGCAATACGATGTGGCTGCCCTGCGCTCGATCTCGCGCCCCTGGCCAACTTCGGGAGACGCCCAATGAAGACGCTGTCCCAACGACTTGATGAATATCTGGCCCTTCGGCGTTCGATGGGGTTTGACCTCTCCTTTGAGGAACGGGTCCTGCGCAAGTTCACGACTTATGCCGGTGAAAACGGGTTCAATCGGATCTCGACGCCCTTGTTCCTCGATTGGAAGGCAAACTACGGCAGCGCGGACAACAACACTTAGTCTCATCGCCTTGGTATGGTGCGCCGGTTCGCCTTTTGGCTTGCGGAGCACGACAATCGGACCGAGGTCCCGTCCAGCCAGCTTGTCACAGGCCGATACCGAAGGCGTGTCCCCTACATCTATGCGCCCAGTCAGATCGCGGATCTTGTCGTTGAAGCCGGTCGACTGCCGTCACCTTATGGCCTCCGTGCCGCATTGTGGCAGACCCTGTTCGGCTTGATCGCGGTGACGGGGATGCGCGTGAACGAAGCTTTGTCTTTGGATCAGCATGACGTCGATCTGGAACGCGCTATCCTAACGCTCAGAAACACCAAGAATGGCAAGGATCGACAGCTTCCCGTCAACGAGGATACCGCTCATTGGCTTGTTCGATATGCCGAGCTGCGGGATCGTCTGGTTCCGCAGCAATCATCCCGGTTCTTCATCAAAGAGGATGGCGAACCGGCGGGAGATTGCGGGGCACGCTACAACTTCGCGCAGGTCAGCAGAAACATCGGCCTTCGGTCACCACAAGCCTTCAACCGCCACGGACATGGGCCACGCATCCATGATTTGCGGCACACATTTGCCGTTCACACCATCCTGGACTGGTTCCGGGATGGCCGGGACATCGAAACTGAAATGTACAAGCTCAGCACCTATCTCGGCCATTCCGAGCCCAAGCACACGTTCTGGTACATCGAGGCCGTGCCCGAGCTGATGCAGTTAGCCGCGGCGCGGGCCGAACGGCGGGTTTTGGAGGACGCATCATGATCGCAACCTATCCATTGCCCGTCTATGTGCAGCGGTTCTTCACCGAGCGGCTGTTGACCCAGATGCAGGCCAGTCCAAACACGATTGCCAGCTATCGCGACACCTTCCGGCTCTTGCTGAGATACGCCGAGGCGCAGACAAGGCTGCCGCCGACTGAGCTACATGTGGCTCACATTGACGCCGACATCATCGGTCGGTTCCTGACCTTCTGCGAGGAGGAACGAGGTAACAGCGCGCGAAGCCGGAACACTCGCCTCGCGGCCATTCGCTCGTTCTTCAAATACGTCGCGGGCTGTGAGCCCCAGCTCCTGCACCATTGCCAGAAGGTGCTGGCGATGCCGTCCAAGCGGCACGAAAAACGCGTCGTGGACTTCCTGACCCGTGACGAGATGGAGGCCTTGCTGAAGGCACCTGACCAGACGACCTGGTTTGGGCGGCGCGACCGCGTTCTGCTTCTCACAATGCTCCAAACCGGCTTGCGTGTATCGGAGGTGATCGGCCTTCGCGTTGGCGATGTCGAGCTTGGCACCGGAGCGCACCTCAGATGCGTGGGCAAGGGTCGAAAAGAACGCGCAACGCCGCTTCGGACAGACAGTCGGTTTGCATTGAAGGCATGGCTTGCGCAGTGCCGGACTGAGCCCAGCGATCCCCTGTTCGCAACCATCCGTGGCAGGCCGCTCAGCAGAGATGCGGTTGAGCGAATTGTTCGGAAACATGCGGCAACCGCCGCCTCGACCAGCTCGACGTTCAGACTGAAGCGCGTCACACCCCATGTCTTGCGCCACACCGCTGCAATGCAGCTTCTACAGAGCGGTGTGGACCGAACGATTATCGCCCTTTGGCTGGGCCATGAATCGATTGAGACGACACAGGTCTACATCCACGCCGATATCGAACTGAAAGAAAAGGCGATGGCTCTGACAAAGCCGGTTGACCAGACGGGTGGACGATATCGACCGGGTGACGAACTCCTGGCATTCCTCGAAGCGCTCTGAATTATGCCGATATGCTGCGCCGATCTAACCGCAACGCAACAGGTTGTAAGGGTCGGCGCGGCATAAACCGGAGCGCGGCATTATGCCCCTTATGCCGACATCGGCATAAGGCCCACTGGACAGGCGCAACAAAGCGGCTGGACCGCTTGGGCCGGTTCAACGACCGAAAGGCCTACGCGTTCGAGGAGCTGGTCGCGGAAATCGGAAACTGCATGCTTTGCGCGCAGATCGGGGTGGAGCCTGAATTCGACCAGAGCGCGGCCTATGTCGAAGGATGGCTTGAAGCGATGAAAGAAGACAGCCGCGCGATTTTCCGGGCAGCGTCAGAGGCGCAGAAAGCCGTGGATTACATCATGGACCGCACTGTGCAGGCCGAGCGGATGGCCGCCGAGTAACAGCCCGCACCGCCGAGAGGATCGAGGCCCCCATCAGCAGGTGGGGGCCTTTTGCGTTGTGGCGTGATCGAGGTGATGGACGGTTTCAGGGTGACCTGTCGGCGGGCAACCTGAAGGCTACCCGCCGACAGGCCCGGCGCTTCGCGCCGACGGGCATGAAATGCCCGGTAGAACAGAAAGTCCTCCTTGCCGAAGCGTTACCGTAGGATCCTGCCCCGTCTGGCATACGACTTCAGGATCGGCTCAGCTCGCTCTTGGCTCGATCATATCTTGAGCCGTGATTGCGGGAAAGGTGTCTGGCCTCATTTTTTCGTCGAGTACAGATGTCTGAAAATATGAAGAATGAAAAGGATACCGGATGCGCACGAATGACCGGCAGGTCAGCTACGCTGGGCGACATGGACCTCGCCAAGGCCTATCTTCGCCCTGACGCTGCAAACGCTGTCCAGCTCATAGAAGCAGATGGCGGCGAGGCTGAATTGAGGCTCCAGCTTCGCGGCTACGTATCAGGCGATGAGGATGAAAACAGCCCATCCGCAACGGATGCCATCGCAGCCCATCTGTTCAAGCACCTTCGAGGCAGCGACAACCTCGCCTTCGCTGGGGCGAGGCAACGAGTCGAGATCTATGCAGATCGGCTGCGGGAACTCTGCGAGAGGGAACATCTGCCGCAGGAATTCTATCCTCACCACGCTAGCCTCTCCCGCGAACACCGAGACTTCGTGGAACGCCGCTTAAAGGACGCCGCAAAGCCGACAACTGCCGTCTGCACGTCGACGCTCGAGCTTGGAATCGACATCGGTGATGTGACCTGCGTGGCCCAAATCGGCGCGCCATTCAGCGTCGCCGCGTTGCGACAACGTCTCGGCCGGTCCGGCCGACGCGAGGGACAGCCAGCCGTCTTGCGGCAGTATGTCGTCGAGACTCAGTTGACGCCAGAAAGCAGCTTCGTTGATCGTCTTCGCCTTGGTTTGATCCGGTCTATCGCGATGATAGACCTGTTGCTTAAGGGGTGGTGCGAACCGCCAAGACCGCAGGCGCTTCATCTTTCGACGCTCGTCCATCAGATACTGTCGGTCATAGCACAACGTGGCGGTGCTTCTGCCAGTGTGGTCTACAGTATCCTGTGTCGCGAGGGCCCCTTTCGCAAGGTCACAACCGAAGTGTTCGCGGATGTGTTGCGTTCGATCGGTCATACCGAAACCGGTTTGATCGAACAGTCCGGAAGCGGACTGCTACTCTTGGGACCTGCAGGCGAAAAGCTGGTCGAACACTACAGCTTCTACGCAGTGTTTCAGACGCCTGAGGAATTCCGCTTGGTAGCAGAAGGGAGGGAACTTGGGACTCTGCCGATCGACAATGTTCTTGCCCCAGGGATGCTTCTGATTTTCTCTGGGCGGCGGTGGGTGGTTCAGGAAATCCATGACCGCGAGAAGGTGATAATGGTCAAGCCCGCGAAAGCGGGCGTGCCTCCCGTCTTTGGCGGTGATCCAGGTGACATTCATGACAAGGTGATTGATCGAATGTTCGCCGTGCTCGAGGGGGATGCCAGTCCGGCTTACATGGACAGTGTTTCCTTGACGATGCTGGAGGAAGCGCGTGCGCAATATCAACTGCTAGGGTTTCGGACCGAGAATATCCACTCTCTCGGTGAGCATACATCGATCATCGCAACGCGGGTCGGAACGGTGAAGACGTCGACTCTCGCGCTCGCACTCAGAAGTGAAGGGTTTTCAGTCGAGCAGCATGACGGGTTTCTTCTGGTGGAGGCCGGGGATGAAGCACCTGACCTGCAAACAGTGATTGATAGAATAGCTGCAGGCGAGCCCGTCGACATCTTCGCCGGTGCAGGAAACTTGGTTTCGGAAAAATTTCACCCATACCTGTCGCATGATTTGCTGGCTCTGGATGCAGCTTCGTCTAGACTCGCTCCCAACTTACTATCAGACTTGGCTTCTAAACTGTTTCAGTAGTTAGAAATGCCGCGTTGCGGCAGCAAGGCTTAAGTCATGTCGTCGTTAACTCTTGCGGAATGGAATGGGCCGCGTCGGCCAGATTTAGTCTTTAGGATGAAGGGTGTCAAAAAAAATGACAGTAAAGGTATCAGTCAATTTTACTAATTGCTATGGTATTGATGCGTTAGCTCACACGTTTGATTTCTCAAATAACAACATGCCCGTTCTCGTGTATGCGCCAAACGGTGTAATGAAGACTTCACTTGCCAAAACTCTGAAGCAATACGCAAATAATAAGGAGCCGGAAGATATATTTTTTCCTGAACGAGAAAGCACATTCAGGATTTTCGATGAAACAGGTGCTGCGCTTGATCGCCAATCTATATTCGTAATTGATCCCATTGATGAGAAATATCAATCGGCTAGAATTTCAACATTGCTTGCAAGCGAAGACCTAAAATCTCGATATGATCAAATTTTTGGATCAATCGCAGAAAAGAAAGACGGACTTTTAAAAAACCTTCGGAAGTCGTCTGGACTTACGAAAGATATTGACGTCTCAATTGCCGACGCGTTCAAAGTTAAGAAAGAAGATGTGTTGGTCGCGCTTGCGAGACTCGAGCGGGAAGTTCGAGAAGGTGCACATTCTGCATTCTCAGTCCTCAAATACAAGGTATTGTTCAGTGACAAGGTGATAGATCTGCTTCAAAATGCAGATGTCAAGGCGTTAATCGATGATTACACCAAAATTTATGAGCAAATATTAGATCAATCCTCATATTTTAAGAAGGGCGTCTTCAATCACAGTAATGCCGAAACGATTGCAAAAAATCTGAAGGCAAATGGATGGTTTGATGGTGGCCACTCAGTAAATCTCAATCATGATGGTGAGCGAAGCGAGATAAAGACTGACGGGGACCTGATCTCGGCAATAGAGGGTGAAAAGGATAGAATACTTAAAGATCCGAAACTGGCGGAAATGTTTCAAAAGGTGGACGGCACACTTACCACGGCCGAGCTGAGAAGCTTCCGTGACTATCTGATCGAAAACCCGTTCGTTGTCGCAGAGCTTTCGGATATTGATGCTTTGAAGCAAAAAGTCTGGATTTCGTACCTAATTGAGAATGGCCATGAGTATTTCGAACTGATCCAAGAGTATGACTCAAGCAAAGAGAAGATTAGGGCAATCATTGCAGAAGCTGAGAAGGAACAGACACAATGGGAGGCCGTGATCGCGTTGTTCAACGATCGTTTCTCCGTGCCATTCAAGGTTCAGGTGGAAAATAAAGGTGATGCAGTGCTCAATGTTTCCGCGCCACAGATTGCATTTTATGTCGATGATCGGGGAGGAGGCGCTGCACGTAAAATGGATAGGGCCATTCTGGATAGAGGTCTAAGCAATGGTGAAAAGCGTGCTCTATACATTCTGAACATCATATTTGAAGTTGAAGCCCGCAGAAAAGCGGGGATAGAGACACTTGTGGTTATAGACGATATAGCAGACTCGTTCGATTACAAGAACAAATACGCTATTGTCGAATATCTCAGCGACATGCGCGCAAACGAAGACTTCCACCTTATTATCTTGACTCACAATTACGATTTCTACCGCACGGTTCGTGGTCGTCTTGGCGTCTATGGTGAGAACAAACTTTTGAGTAATCGTCTGAATGGCGCGCTTCAACTTATTCCGGATAGCCTAAGCGATAACCCATTTTCGGGGTGGAAGAAGAATTTGGCCGACCCCGTCGTTTTGGTAGCATCAATACCATTCGTTCGAAATCTTGCCGAATATGTGGGTAACGAAGTGGTGTTCGGACAACTCACAGCCTTACTCCACGTCAAAGATCGAACAAAGACTGTGTCCGTTGGCGAGCTGTTCGGCATGTACCAATCTGTGCTTGCGGAAGGAAGTTTCGCCAACTTCAACAGTCTGAAAGGAGCGGTGTTTGATCTTTTGATGACCGCTTGTATTGAAATTTGCGAGGTCGAAGATGATAATCTTTCACTAGAGCAGAAGATTGCTCTTTCAATCGGAATCCGGCTGTTGGCCGAAGAAGTGTTGATCAGTAAGATAAATGACCCTGTGTATGTGGCGAACATCGGAAATAACCAAACTGGGAAACTGATTCGGAAGTATGAAAAATTGGGGGGCTGTGACGCGGGGGTGTTGCGCACAATCAAGCGTGTAGCTCTAATGACGCCCGAGAATATTCATCTAAATTCGTTCATGTTTGAACCAATTTTGGATATGTCGGGACACCATTTGAAGTCGCTTTTTGCCGAAACAAAGGCCTGTGTTGATGCCTAGCCGTTTTGTCACCAGACTCCTGGATGGTGGTGGTTAAATGGACACATGTTCAAAGCTTTACTTTCTCACGAAAACGGACGGGATATGATGCGCCTCCTCGTTTCAGCTGACATTCATCTTGGATCACCCATCCGATCCGTGGCGCTACGGAATCCCGACCTTGGCGACCGGCTGAAACAGGCCAGCCGCGACACCTTTGCCGAGATCATCGACCTGGCGATTTCGGAGCAGGTCGATGCTTTGGTGCTGGCGGGCGACATCTTTGACAATGGTTACCCGGATCTGAAAGCCCGGGCCTTCCTGATTTCCCAGTTGGCGCGTGCTTCCGAAGCTGGTGTGCCCACGGTGCTGATCAGGGGTAACCACGATGCGCTGTTAGATCACAAGGCGCATGGAGATTTGGGGCCGAATGTCCATGTTCTGCATAAGGGTACACCGACGGTCGAGGTCGGTGGCACGGCTTTCCATGGCCTCTCCTTTGATGCGGCACATGTGGCAAAGAGCTTTCTTCCCGATTATCCGCGACCGGTGCCGGGTAAGCGCAACGTCGGGCTGATGCATACCTCGCTTGACGGTGCTCAGGGTCATGATCCTTATGCACCCTGCGCCGAACGGGACCTGATGGCGTATGGGTACGATCTCTGGTGCCTCGGGCATATACACGCACCCTTCGAGCGTGTCGACGGACCGGTACTGGCGGTCATGCCCGGTATCCCGCAGCCACGCCATTTTGGTGAACGCAACGGTGGCACCGTGACCATTGTTTCGGTGGGCGAGGGCACGCCGGAATTCGAACGCCGCGCCATTGGTCACCTTGGCTTTTCCGAATGTGCGCTGGATTTGAGCGCCTGTGCTGACCAACAGGAGGTCTTGCGCAGCTTGCGCGACACATTGATGTCCGCGCAAGTGCCGGGAAGCGATATGGCGGTGCGACTGCACGTCACCTCGGATCGCCACGGGACAGAACTGGTGACGGAACTGGCGGTCGAAGTGCTGGATAGCATCGACGGTGTATTCCTCGACAAGGTCAAATCTGCTCCGCCGCCCCGCAAACCGGGAGCCGAGACTGACGATCTCGTTCGCCTCATGCAGGACGAACTGACCGAAGACGGCTTTCGGCAGGCCGCTCTGCAACAGCTCGAAGAACTACGCCTCGCCCTGCCATCAGAAATCATGGACGAGCTGGATGAGAGCGGGCTGGATGCACTACTGGAGGAAGCGATAGCGGAAGTTTCTCTGACGTTGCACGCGGGGGCTTTGCGATGAGGCTGAACCGGTTAGACCTGATCCGCTATGGCCGTTTCAAAGACGCCGAGATTGTATTTCCAAGGCCTGTCGAAGGCGTCCCCGATGTGACGGTGATTTTTGGTCCAAACGAGGCGGGCAAGTCCACGGCCTATCACGCCTTTCTGGAATTGCTTTTCGGGTTTAAAGGCGGGGCACATCCTTATGCCTTCAAGTTTGAGCGAAGTGATCTTTTGGTGGGGGCAGAACTTGACCTGCCCGGGCGCGGGACCATGGCTTTGCACCGTAACAGCAAGAGGACGCAATCACTGTTGGACGCGCAGGACCGCCCAATAAACGAGGCAATCCTGTCGGGTGCTTTGCACGGCCTATCGCGAGAGACTTATGAGGAACGGTTTTCGCTCAACGAGAAGGGCTTGCGCGAGGGTGGCGAACGGATCGCCGGGGCGCAGGGAGACCTTGGGCAACTTCTGCATGCGGGTCTTTCTGGCCTGACGGGCATGGCGCAAACGCTAGATGCCCTGGCGGAGCGAGCCGACAAATTTCATAAGAAACGAGGCCGGGGCAACATTCTGAAAACCGGTAGCGATCGCCTGAAAGAGATTGGCCGCGAACTGCGGGCTGATCGCCTGACGACAGAGCGAGAGCGCACCCTGCGTCATGATCGTGATCGGGCAGCAGCCGAGTTTGAGGGGGTTGATGCCGAGCTGCGGCAAACCCATCAAAGACAGGCCGCGTCAAAAGCTGCGGAGGTCTGGTATGATCGAACTGAGGAAATAGGGCAGCTTACAGAGGCCTTGGTCGATTTCCCCGAAGGCCCCAACCTCCATCCCGGCGCGGCAGAGCGCGTGGCGGGCCTTGTCGAAAAAATCGCCGCGCAGACGATCCGGATCGCGGAGGCGGAAGAAGAGATCGACAAACAAGATCAGGTCGTCGCAGACAACCCAGTCGACAAGCTGGCCCAGACGTTGACGGCAGAGTTGGAACGTCTCGATCAACTGACCATCGATGGAGCTTCGCTTATGGGACGGGCCAATACGGCGCGGGCCGATCTTGCCCGGCGTCGCGAAGATCAGGAAAAACTCAGTCGCCAAATAGACGCCGTTTTGCGGCTCCTCCAGGTGCCAGATGCGCCGGCATCGACTGTTGCCCTGGAGGCAGGCGTTCTTGAGGATCTTGCAGCTGCAGTCCAGGATTTCTTGACCGCCAGTTTTTCAAACGACGCCGCACGGGAGGCCGCCGGAGCAGCCCGCGCCCAACAGGGCGAAGCACCCGCTGAACCGCAGGACATGACAGCGCTTCGGGCCGCCTTCGATCTTTGGAAGACTGTGGCGGATCTTACCGCGTTCGAGACCGACCAAAGCCAAGCTTTGGCGCGTCTGACCAAGGTCACTGCTGGTCTGCCGGCGTCCTGGAAAGAACTGATCGCTGAGGGCCTGCCGGCGCGCGAAACGCTCGACGAAGTCGGTCGGAACTGGATGGCCCTGACCGCCGACCTTGCGTCGGCGCGCAATGACCTCGACGCCCGCGCAGCAGACCTGGCCGAGGCGCGGGCCCATCTTTGTGCGCAAGAGGCCGCGCCTGACGCCGTTGACATTGTCGTGACCGAAGAGACCCGGCGTCGGCGTGACATGGTTTGGCGGCAGCACCGGGACGATCTGACCACCGAGACCGCGGATCACTTCGAGAAAGCAATGTATGCTGATGATGGCACCCGCGCGCATTACTTGATCGGCGCAGAGGCCCGGCAGCGTCTGCTCGCGGCGCAAGGTCAGGTGCGGACCGCCGA
>NZ_LWGH01000267.1:0-10042 GCF_001635395.1 Sulfitobacter sp. HI0129
GATGTCGCGGGGCACGCGCAGATCGGCGAGCGCGGCGCGCCAGTTTTCTTCCGATGTCAGCGCTTGGGCGGCAATGTCTTGCGGGTGCCGCGCCAGACGCCGCGGCCCCGGTCATATTGCTCCAGCTCGCGGCGCAGCGCGTTGGCGGCGATGGGCTGCATTTCGTTGTCGATGGTCGCGCGTACGGTCAGACCGCCGGTGAAGAATTCACCCTCCCCGAAGTCGAGGCTGAGCTGGCGGCGGATTTCATCGGTGAAATAGTCTCGCGGCGGCAATTCTGCCTTGAAGCTTTCGAAATCGCCGTTCTGGACGGAACGCAGCGGCTCCGCCACCTCCTGCTCATAGGTCGCGGCGGTGATATAGCCGTTTTCCTTCATCTCGCGCAGCACGAAGTTGCGGCGGGCGAGCAGCCGGTCCTTGCGGCGCACCGGGTGATAATCGGACGGCGCCTTGGGCAGCGAGGCGAGGAAGGCGGCCTCATGCGGGGCCAGTTCATTCAATGTCTTGTTGAAATAGGTCTGGCTCGCCGCGGCCACGCCATAGGAGTTCTGGCCGAGGAAGATCTCGTTCATGTAGAGTTCGAGGATCTGTTCCTTGTCCAGCGTCTCTTCGAGCCGCGCGGCGAGGATCAGTTCCTTGATCTTGCGCTCTGCCCGGCGGTCGCCCGACAGCAGAAAGTTCTTCATCACCTGCTGCGTGATGGTGGAGGCCCCGCGCACGTCCTGCCCGCGCGACCGCACCGCATCGACCGCAGCCGCACCGATGCCCCGCAGATCATAGCCTTCGTGCTGATAAAAGTTCTTGTCCTCGGCAGAGATGAACGCCTGTTTCACCAGATCGGGAATGGTTTCCGCCGGGGCGAAAAGCCGCCGTTCCTTTGCGAATTCGTCGATCAGACGGCCCTGACCGGAATAGATCCGGCTGATGGTCGGCGGGGTGTATTGCGCCAGCGACTCGTGGCTGGGCAGATCGCGCCCGTACATCCAGAAGACGGCACCGATGGTCAGCGCGACCATGGCGATGCCCATGGTCACGGTGGTGAAGATACCGCCTAGAAAGGAAAGGATAAATCTGAGCAAGGAGAAAACCGCCGTGGATCGGTTGAACTGGCCCTGACCTATAGACCAGATCGGGGGGTCGCGTCAAAACACTTGGCGGTCAGCCGGGCGCGGATGCCCGCCTATGGGCAGCACTCACTGGCGCACCAGCGGCTTGCGCGCGGCGTCCTGATCGCGCCATGCCAGCAGCGCATCCGCGATGCCCGCAACCATGACCGCGCGCCAGATCGGATCGCGCAGGTTGGCGAGATCGCGCTTCGAGCTGAGAAAGCCGACCTCAACCAGGACCGAGGGGATATCGGCGGATTTGAGCACCGAAAACCCCGCCCGGCGCAGGGGGCGGCCGTTCATCGGTCCGCCGGCCTTTGCCATTCCTTCGACCAGAACCTCGGCCAATGCGACGGAACGCGGCTCGGTCTCCTGCCGCGCCAGATCGAGCAGGATACCTGCCACCTGATCGTCAGACCCGGTCAGATCCGCGCCCGCGATGATGTCGGACCGATTGTGCCGGGCGGCAAGATGCTCTGTCGCGGCATCGCTCGCCTCGTCCGACAGGGTATAGACCGTGGCCCCCTTGGCCCCGCCTTCGGTCAGCACATCGGCATGCAGCGACACGAAAAGATCCGCCTGCGCCTGATGGGCAAGCGCCACCCGGGTTTCCAGCGCGACGAAAACGTCTTCGTCCCGGGTGAGAACGACCTCCGCCCCCTCACGTACCAGTGCATCCCGCAAGGCGCGCGCAAAGCTCAGCATCAGGTCCTTCTCCGCCACGCCTTCGCGCTCTGCACCGGGATCGATCCCCCCGTGCCCGGGATCCAGCACCACGGTGAAACGCGCATCGTTCGGATCGGGCGCGCGGGGCGGTGCGGTCAGCGCCACCGTCCACGACGGATCGCGCGGCACCCCGGCCGCTTTGGCGAATTCGGATGCGCCCACCTCTTTCAGGTCAATCTCCAGCGTTGCGGTGCCGCTTGCCTCATCCACGGGCATGGCGATCTCTGTCGGGCGCATGGGCACCGCCAGATCGGCCACCAGCCGCGACCAGCCGGGCTGGAACGCGCCGAAGCGCACGGCCGTCACCCGCCCCGGTTCGGGGAGCAGATCGGCGTCGCTGATGCCGGTCCAGTCGGCTTCGCGGAAGTCCACCACCAGCCGGGGCGGATCGTTGAGCAGGAAGACGCGGAAGGGCACGCCCTGGCTCAGACCGATGGTCATGCGCGTGGCTCCGAACCAGCGGTCCTCGATCACGCTGCGTTCCGGCTCCACCCGGGCCAGCGCCGTCAGTTCCTGCTCCGCCCGAACGGGAGAGAGCGAGGCGACGAGCATCAGGCAGACCGCGAAGACCGTTCTTTTCATGGCGTAACCACCCTCACCCTGCCCCGTTTCCGGTCGTCGTTTCACCCACGATCCGGCCTGTCCTGCATAACACCGCTCACCCGGTCGGGCCAGCCTGCCCCCGCGCCTCCATGAAGGCCGAAAGGCGGCGCAGCCCCTCTTCGATATCGGCGGTGGCGCGCGCATAGGAAAAGCGCAGCGTGCCCGCGCCGCGCTCCGGGTCGAAGTCCAGCCCCGGCGTCACGGCCACGCCCGCCTCTTCGAGGATCTCCGCCGCCAGCGTGCGGCTGTCATCCGTCAGGTGGCTCACGTCGGCGTAGATATAGAACGCCCCGTCGGGGGGCGCGATCCTGTCGAAACCGGCCTTGGGCAGCCCTGCGAGCATCAGGTCCCGGTTGGCGCGGTAGACATCCATGTTCGCTTCGAGCTCATCGGTGCAATCCATCGCGGCGAGTGCCGCGATCTGGCTGGCATGGGGCGCGCAGATGAACATGTTCTGCGCGATGCGCTCCACCACCCGAACGTGATCGGGCGGCACCACCATCCAGCCCACGCGCCAACCGGTCATGGAGAAATACTTCGAGAAGGAGTTGATCACATAGCTGTTGTCCGTGACCTGCAGCGCCGTGACGGCCTTTTTGTCATATTCGATGCCATGGTAAATCTCGTCCGAGATGAAAGCCGCCTGCGCCTCTGTGCAGGCCTCGGCAAGGGCGGCCATGGCGCTGCGGTCCAGCATGGTTCCCGTGG
This sequence comes from Sulfitobacter sp. HI0129, assembly GCF_001635395.1. Lineage (NCBI taxonomy): Bacteria > Pseudomonadati > Pseudomonadota > Alphaproteobacteria > Rhodobacterales > Roseobacteraceae > Sulfitobacter > Sulfitobacter sp. HI0129. The sequence continues at coordinate 3,144 of NZ_LWGH01000267.1, forward strand.
GGTTCGCCGGAGAAGCGACGAGCAAACCCGCCAGATCATGGGCGCGCAGGTCATCCGCATGGGGCTGGAACCGGTTTTCGCGTGTTGTCGGCAGATCGACAGGCTGCAGCGCCAGCGCCTTGAGTATCTGGCGGTAGCTGGGATAGCCGGGCGCGCCGATACCCACCCGCGCGCCGGTGTCGAAAAGTGCCGTAAAGGCGAGCAGGAAACCGCCGGAGGATCCCGGAGTGATGACGACCCGCGCGGGGTCGAGATCCACGTCGTACCACTCACCGTACATCTGTGCGATGCGGGCGCGCAGTGCCGGAAGCCCCAGCGCCACGGTATAGCCCAGCGGGCCTTCCTCCATGGCGTGGGCCAGTGCTGCGACCGCGCCGCGGGGGGCGCCCGTACCGGGTTGGCCGACCTCCATATGCACGATGTGGCGCCCCGCTGCTTCGGCTGCGCTGGCGGCCTGCATGACATCCATCACGATGAAGGGATCGACAGCCGACCGGGTTGAATTATGCATCGCCTTGCTCCTTACTCTCAGACGTGGTTTCACCGCAGCATGCCCGCGGCGTCAAGCAGACCCGCAACCGACCGCCCTGTTTGTCACAAAGTCCGCCCGATAAAACTGAAAGTCCTGCCCATGATGCATCGCCTTATCGCCCCCCTCTTCGCAGCCGCCACCGCACTGGCCCTCACCCTGCCCGCGCAGGCGATGGATCTGACGGAACTCACGGATGCGGAGCGCGCCCAGTTCCGGGCCGAGGTCCGTTCCTACCTGCTGGACAACCCCGAAGTCATCATGGAGGCGGTCGAACTGCTGCAGAACCGCGAAGCGGAAGCGCAGGCGAATGCCGAACAGTCGCTCATCAGCGACAACGCCGATGCGATCTTCAACGACGGATACAGCTACGTCGGCGGCAATCCCGAGGGCGACATCACGCTGGTCGAATTCCTCGACTACAAATGCGGCTATTGCAAGCGCGCCCACCCGGAGGTGGAGAAGCTGCTGAAGACAGACGGAAACATCAAGCTGATCGTCAAGGAATTCCCCATTCTGGGTGCGGAATCCATGCTGGCGTCGCGCTATGTCGTGGCGGCAAAGCAGGTCGTTGGGGGGGACAGCTACAAGGCCCTGGGCGATGCGCTGATGGCCTATAACGGAGAGGTCACGCTGCCCGCCCTGCGCAGGCTCGCCACGACCTTCGGTCTCGATTCCGATGCAATCGAGGCGAAGATGGACAGTGACGAAGTCACCGCCGAAATTGCCAAGACCCGCGCACTGGCCGACAGGCTGCGCATCTCGGGCACGCCCACCTTCGTGCTGGAAGACGAAATGCTGCGCGGCTACCTGCCGTACGATCAGATGATGGCGCTGGTCGAAGAAAAGCGCGGCTGATCCCGCGCAGGCGCTCGTCGCGGGGGCCGGGGCGCGACCCCCGCATAATGGCTATTCCGCCGCGTCCTGCGCGGCGGCGGCTTCCAGTTCCTCGGCCTTCTTTTCCACCTGTTCGACGATATGGTCGATCATGCCCTCGTTGCCGAGCTTGTGGCTCTGCGCCCCTGCGAGATAGACCATCCCTGAGCCTGCGCCGCCGCCGGTAAAGCCCACGTCCGTCATCAGCGCCTCACCCGGGCCATTCACCACGCAGCCGATGATCGACAGGCTCATCGGTGTCTTGATGTGCTCCAGCCGTTTTTCCAAGGTTTCCACCGTCTTGATCACGTCGAACCCCTGCCGCGCGCAAGAGGGGCAGGAAATGATATTGACGCCCCGGTGCCGCAGGCCAAGCGATTTAAGGATCTCGTAGCCGACCTTCACCTCTTCCACCGGATCGGCGGAAAGGCTCACGCGGATCGTGTCGCCGATGCCCATCCACAGAAGGTTACCTAGGCCGATGGCGGATTTGATCGTGCCGGACATCAGGCCGCCCGCCTCGGTGATGCCAAGGTGAATGGGCGCATCCGTCGCCTCCGCCAGTTTCTGGTAGGCGGCGGCAGCCATAAAGACGTCGGAGGCCTTACAGCTGATCTTGAACTCGTGAAAATCGTTGTCCTGCAGGATCTTGATGTGATCCAGCCCGGATTCCACCATCGCGTCGGGACAGGGCTCCCCGTATTTTTCCAGGAGGTGCCGTTCCAGCGAGCCGGCATTCACGCCGATGCGGATGGAACATCCATGATCGCGCGCGGCCTTGATCACCTCGCGGACGCGCTTTTCGTCGCCGATGTTGCCGGGGTTGATCCGCAGACAGGCAGCACCCGCCTCTGCCGCCTCAATCCCGCGGCGGTAGTGGAAATGGATATCCGCTACGATGGGAACCGGGCTTTCCGCCACGATTTCCCGTAATGCCTTCGAAGAAGCCTCATCCGGGACGGAAACCCGCACGATATCGGCCCCCGCATCCGCCGCGGCCTGAACCTGCGCGATGGTGCCGCGCACATCCGTCGTCAGCGTGTTGGTCATCGTCTGAACGGTAATCGGCGCATCGCCCCCCACGGGGACATTGCCCACCATGATCCGGCGCGAGACGCGGCGTTCGATGTTACGCCACGGGCGAATGTGATTGAGGCTCATCAGAGGGTCCCCCGGGCTGATTGGCTTGGGTTTGCCCTTACCTAATCCCCGACCCGCGGGATCTCAATGCCCGGTCAGCGGCTTTGGCAAGGCAGCGCCGCAAGGGTGGCCGCATCGACCGAACCGCTCAGATCCGCAAACATGCGCGAGAGCGAGGTATCCGCATTGGGGTCCACTGCTTCATACGCCGCCGCCAATTGCGTGCTGTCCAGCACGAGGTTGGAGGTCACGCTGCCGCGTGCGCCGACCGGCCCATAGCAGCCGTCGGACATGGCGAAGAACAATGCCCCGGATTCACCGGTGCGCAGAGTGGGCGGTTCTTCGGTCAGGGGCACCTCATAGGTGTCGCCCTTGTTCATGATGCCTTCGTAGATGACAGTGCCATCCGCCGCGCGGACCCGAACCCACGAAGGATAGGCCGCGACCATGCGAAGACCGGGCGCAGGCGTTTCGACGACCTGCGGCACGTTCTCACCGGGGAGGGCGTTGTCACCGGGAATGGCGCTGCTTTCAGGCACGTCGCCCGCGGCCAGCGCCATGCGGATCGCTTCATCGGCGGAGGACGGCACATCCGTTGCAATCCCCTCACCCCCGCTCGAACCGCTGCTTGCGGGCGTGGCAAAGACACCGACGGCCCGGGGATCGAGGGTGGAAATCGGCGCGTCCCGCGCCACCAGAACCGGCACGTCCAGCGCCTGTGGGCGATAGAGCCGGTCCAGCGCCTCCATCCGGGGGGCCCGCATGCCGCGCCCGGGGGCTTCGACCTCTTCGCTCTCCTCGGGGGCACGGGCCAGCGCGCCTTCGACCGGGTCGAGGTCCGACAGGACGATAGGGGTCTGATCGACTGGCGCGACCTGAACACGCTGCACTTCCTTCAGCACCGTCCAGCCGCCGAAGCCGAGAGCCCCGATAAGGGCCACAAGAACGGCGACGGAGCCGATGGCGCTCGGCTCGATCCGGCTGAGGAAGGAATCACTCGTCGGGGTGAAAGGCAGACTGGGCTGAACGAAGATGTCGCCCGGATCCGAACGCTTCAACCGCTCTTCGCGCGTGGGCTTCTTGATGACAGAGGCTTCCGCTGACATGCCATGGGCCACGGAAAACCCGGATTCGGCACAGAAGCCCGCAAAGGCCCGGTCCGGATCCATGTCGAGATAGCGCGCATAGGAGCGGACGTAGCCCGCGATGAAACCGGGCGTGTCGAAAGCATCGGGATCGCAATTTTCGATGGCGGCAATGTAGGAGGCTTTGATCCGCAATTCGCGCTGAACATCCAGCAGCGATTTGCCCATGGTGGCGCGTTCGCCGCGCATGACATCCCCGAGCCGGAGTTCGAAATCGTCAAAACCCCGCGGTTCGCCCAAGTCCTGTTCTACATCCTTGGAGGACCACCGCCCGATCATACCATGCCCTACCTGTCTGCCTGCCTATGGCCTTGTCCCGATCGCCCCACGATTCGGATTTAGCCCCTTGTTTGGTTAAGACTACCATAAGGCAGATGGAATACGAATGGTTCCCTTTCTAGCCGACCGCTTCGGCACGATTCAGCGCACAATGTGACCATAGCATGTCCATTGCCCGAACCAGCGCATCCATTTCCTTGGGCCCGTGAACCGGCGAAGGCGTGAATCTCAGCCGTTCGGTGCCGCGCGGAACGGTCGGGTAATTGATGGGCTGGACGTAAATTCCGTGTTCTTCCAATAACATGTCGGACAGCATCTTGGTATGGACCGGATCGCCCACCATCACGGGCACGATGTGGCTGCCGTGATCGATGATCGGCAGGCCCAGCCCCTTCAGCCGCAATTTCAACGCTTTTGCCTGTTGCTGATGTGTCGCACGCAAGTCGGGCGCGCGCTTCAGAAACGCCACGGAAGCCGCCGCACCGGCCGCCACGGCAGGCGGCAGGGAGGTGGTAAAGATGAATCCCGGCGCATAGGACCGGATGGCGTCGCACATTCGCGCCGAGGCCGCGATATAGCCGCCCATGACACCATAGGCCTTGGCCAGCGTGCCGTTGATGATGTCGAGCCGGTGCATCAGCCGGTCGCGTTCCGCCACCCCGCCGCCCCGCGGGCCGTACATGCCCACGGCATGCACTTCGTCGATATAGGTGAGCGCGCCAAATTCATCCGCGAGATCGCAGATCGCCTCGATCGGGCCGAAGTCGCCATCCATGGAATAGATGGATTCGAAGGCAATGAGCTTCGGCGCCGCCGGGTCGTCCGCTTCGAGCAATTCTCGCAGATGCGCCACGTCGTTGTGGCGGAAAATCCGCTTCGCCCCGCCATTGCGCCGCACGCCTTCGATCATGGAGGCATGGTTCAGCGCGTCGGAATAGATGATCAGGCCCGGAAAGAGCTTCGGCAGCGTGCTGAGCGTCGCATCATTGGCGATATAGGCAGAGGTAAAGAGCAGCGCGGCTTCCTTGCCGTGCAGATCGGCCAGTTCGGCCTCCAGCCGCTTGTGATGGATCGTGGTGCCGGAAATGTTGCGCGTCCCGCCGGAGCCTGCGCCGGTGGCCTGCAACGCCTGGCTCATCGCATCCAGCACGACGGGGTTCTGCCCCATGCCGAGGTAGTCGTTGCCGCACCAGACGGTGATTTCCTGTTCGCTGCCGTCGGGCCGGGTACGGACCGCATGGGGGAAATGGCCGTTCCGCCGCTCGATGTCGATAAAGGTCCGGTAACGGCCTTCGTCGTGCAGGCGCGCGATCGCTTCGTCGAGCTTCGCGGAATAGTCCATATGCCTCTCCATCATACAGTATTCAGGCGACAAGGCGCTCGCCTATATTCAACATTTAGAATAACTACAGAATGAGACCTTGGTGCACAATGCTTTTCCCCCGCCACCGCGCGGGCGTCTTGTCGCAGACCGGAGCGGCCCTGTGCCGGTCCACCCCGCCCCCTCTGGACACCCAATTCGCGGCTGATAGGCTCCGCCCAGATCAATCCGGAGAACCCAATGTCCATCGACGCAATACTCGGGCGCATCGACAACGAACTGCCCGCCGCCACCGAGCGGCTGCTGGAACTTCTGCGCATCCCCTCCATCTCGACAGACCCAGCATACAAGGCGGATTGCGACCGGGCCGCGGACTGGCTCGTCGCCCAATTGCGCGAAATGGGCGTCGATGCGGAAAAGCGCCAGACGCCGGGTCATCCCATGGTTGTGGGCCACGCGGGGGCAGCCGATGCCAAGCCTCACCTGCTGTTTTACGGCCATTACGATGTGCAACCCGTGGACCCGCTTCACCTTTGGGATCGCGACCCTTTCGACCCGCAGATCGAGGATACAACTGACGGTAAAGTGATCCGCGCACGCGGCGCATCCGACGACAAGGGCCAGTTGATGACCTTCGTCGAAGCCCTGCGCGCATGGAAGGAAGAGACCGGCGAATGGCCCTGCCGGATCACCTTCTTCCTCGAAGGAGAGGAAGAATCGGGCTCCCCTTCCCTGGTGCCGTTCATGGAAAAGAACGCGGAGGAGCTGCGCAGCGATCTGGCGATGATCTGCGACACCGGCCTGTTCGAAAGCCGCACCCCCGCCATCGTGACCATGCTGCGCGGCCTGCTGGGCGAAGAACTGACCATCACCGCGCCCGACAAGGATCTGCATTCGGGCATGTACGGCGGCATCGCCATGAACCCGATCCGCGTCCTGTCCCGCATCCTGGCCTCGCTGCATGACGACACCGGGCGCATCACGATTCCTGGGTTCTATGACGGGGTGCCGGAGCTTTCGGACGAGTTGGAGGCCCAATGGCAGGGGCTGTCCTTCGATCATGACGCCTTTCTGAAGGACGTGGGCCTTTCCACCCCGGCGGGCGAAGAGGACCGCACTCCGCTGGAGATGATCTGGTCGCGGCCCACCTGTGATGTGAACGGCATCTGGGGCGGCTACACCGGTGACGGGTTCAAGACGGTCCTCCCGTCACAGGCCCATGCCAAGCTCAGCTTCCGCCTTGTCGGAACGCAGGACCCGCTGAAGATCCGCGAAAGCTTCCGCCAGATGGTGCAGGACGCCCTGCCCCCCGATTGCACCGTGGAGTTCACCGGCCACGGGGCCGGTCCCGCCTCCGGCGTCGATACCGAAGGGCAGATGTTCGAAGCCGCGCGCAACGCGTTGAGCGAGGAATGGAACATCCCGGCGGCCTATATCGGCTGCGGCGGGTCCATCCCCATCGCGGGCTATTTCCAGAGCATCCTCGGCACCCGCCCGATGTTGATCGGCTTCGGCAAGGACGATGACCAGATCCATTCCCCGAACGAAAAATACGACATGGAGAGCTTTCACAAAGGCATCCGCAGTTGGGCGCGCATCCTCGACGCGC
>NZ_LWGH01000268.1:0-2757 GCF_001635395.1 Sulfitobacter sp. HI0129
AGGATAGAAAGCATGACGATCACAGTCGGTCAGGACAGTTCGGGAACCCGCAAGACGCTTCAGTCCGGCGGCAGCTCCGTCGCCTATTACTCCATCCCCGCAGCGGAAGAGGCGGGCTTGGGCGATTTTTCCAAGTTGCCCGCCGCCCTCAAGGTCGTGCTGGAAAACATGCTGCGCTTCGAGGATGGCAAGACCGTCACCGTGGACGACATCAAGGCCTTCGCCGAATGGGCGCAAAAGGGCGGCAAGAACCCGCGGGAAATCGCCTACCGCCCGGCGCGCGTTCTGATGCAGGACTTCACCGGCGTTCCGGCGGTCGTCGACCTTGCGGCCATGCGTGACGGCATTGTGGCCCTGGGCGGCGACGCACAGAAGATCAACCCGCTCAACCCCGTCGATCTGGTGATCGACCATTCGGTGATGATCGACGAATTCGGCAATCCGCGCGCCTTCCAGATGAACGTGGACCGTGAATACGAACGCAACATCGAACGCTATACCTTCCTGAAGTGGGGCCAGAAGGCCTTCAACAACTTCCGCGTCGTGCCCCCCGGCACCGGCATCTGCCATCAGGTGAACCTCGAATATCTCAGCCAGACGGTCTGGACCGACAAGGACCAGAACGGCGAGGAAGTGGCCTATCCCGACACCCTCGTGGGCACCGACAGCCACACCACCATGGTCAACGGTGCTGCCGTCCTTGGCTGGGGCGTTGGCGGGATCGAGGCCGAGGCCGCGATGCTGGGCCAGCCCATCTCCATGCTGATCCCCGAAGTTGTCGGCTTCGAGCTGACGGGCAAGATGATGGAAGGCACCACCGGCACCGACCTGGTGCTGAAAGTCGTGGAAATGCTGCGCGAAAAGGGCGTGGTGGGCAAGTTCGTCGAATTCTACGGCGCGGGCCTCGACCACCTGCCGCTGGCTGACCGGGCCACCATCGCCAACATGGCGCCCGAATACGGCGCGACCTGCGGCTTCTTCCCGATCGACGATGAAACGCTGCGCTATCTGACCAACACGGGCCGCGACAAGGACCGCGTCGCGCTCGTCAAAGCCTATGCTCAGGCCAATGGCATGTGGCGCGATGCCGATTATGCCCCGGTCTATACCGATACGCTCAGCCTCGACATGGGGACAATCGTTCCGGCGATCTCCGGCCCCAAGCGCCCGCAGGACTTCATCGCGCTCACCGAAGCGCACAAGGCCTTCGGCCAGTACGTCAAGGGCATCCGCGAAGGCAAGGACACGACCCCCAACGCCGAGATCCGCTGGGAAGGCGAAGGCGGCCAGCCCGAACCGGAGGACATTCCCGGTGACGAAGGCCACCACAACCGCGGATACGTGCCCACCGAGGGCGGGCATTACCAGTTGCACGACGGCTCCATCGTGATCGCCTCGATCACCTCCTGCACCAATACCTCGAACCCCTACGTGATGATCGGCGCCGGGCTCGTGGCCCGCAAGGCGCGTGAAAAGGGCCTCACCCGCAAACCCTGGGTCAAGACCTCCCTCGCTCCGGGCAGCCAGGTGGTGTCCCACTACCTCGAAGCCGCCGGACTGCAGGATGACCTCGATGCCATCGGCTTCAACCTCGTGGGCTATGGCTGCACCACCTGCATCGGCAACTCCGGCCCGCTGGAGCCCGAGATCAGCAAGGCAATCAACGACTACGACCTGATCGGCACCTCCGTGCTGTCGGGCAACCGGAACTTCGAAGGCCGCATTTCGCCCGATGTACGGGCCAACTACCTCGCCTCGCCGCCGCTGGTCGTGGCCTATGCCCTCGTGGGCGACATGAACCACGATCTGGCGAACAGCCCGCTGGGTCAGGACCACGACGGCAACGACATCTACCTGAAGGACATCTGGCCCTCGACGCAGGAGATCGCGGAACTGGTCGAAAAGACCGTCACCCGCGAGGCGTTCCAGGACAAATACGCCGATGTCTTCAAGGGCGACGAGAAATGGCAGGCGGTGGAGACCACCGACAGTCAGACATACGACTGGCCCCCCCAGTCCACCTACGTGCAGAACCCGCCCTATTTTCAGGGCATGGGCAAGGAGCCGGGGACGATCACCAACATCGAAGGTGCCAAGGTACTGGCCCTTCTGGGGGACATGATCACCACCGACCACATCTCGCCCGCCGGGTCGTTCAAGGAAAGCACACCCGCCGGTCAGTACCTCACCGAACGGCAGGTGCCCGTGCGCGAATTCAACAGCTACGGGTCGCGCCGGGGCAACCACGAGGTCATGATGCGCGGCACATTCGCCAACATCCGCATCAAGAACGAGATGCTGGATGGTGTCGAAGGCGGCTATACCAAGGGGCCGGACGGCAAGCAGACGTCGATCTTCGATGCGGCTATGGCCTATCAGGATGCCGATACCCCGCTGGTGATCTTCGGCGGCGAACAATACGGCGCAGGCTCCAGCCGTGACTGGGCGGCCAAAGGCACCGCTCTGCTCGGCGTGAAGGCCGTCATCGCGGAAAGCTTCGAGCGTATCCACCGCTCCAACCTCGTTGGCATGGGGGTCATTCCGTTTGAATTCACCGGGGGGGACACGCGCAAGTCGCTGGGCCTGACCGGGGATGAAACCGTCTCCATCAAGGGTCTCGACACGATCAAGCCGCTGCAGGAAGTGCCCTGCACCATCACCATGGCCGATGGCAGCACCAAGGACATCACNCTGAAGTGCCGCATCGATACGGCGATCGAGATCGAATACGTCGAACACGACGGCGTGCTGCACTAC
>NZ_LWGH01000269.1:0-11051 GCF_001635395.1 Sulfitobacter sp. HI0129
CTACGCCCTGCGCCGGGCAAGCTGAATACCCCGCACACCCGCGTCTTGCCGCCGCCCGCCCCCGGCCCCTATAAGGACCCGATATCGTGACAGGCGCGCCATTGAGGGGCGCGGCATCGTGAAAGGCCCGCCATGACCTTCCCCCATCGCCATCTTCTGGGCATCGAGCATCTGTCGCCCGCCGACATCACCGCCATTCTCGATCTTGCCGATACCTATGCGGAACTGAACCGTCAGCCGCAAAAACATGGGGATGCATTGCGCGGCCTGACCCAGATCAACATGTTCTTCGAAAATTCGACCCGCACCCAGGCGAGTTTCGAGATCGCGGGAAAACGGCTGGGCGCGGACGTGATGAACATGGCGATGCAGGCCAGTTCCATTAAGAAAGGCGAGACGCTGATCGACACGGCGATGTCGCTGAACGCGATGCATCCCGATCTGCTGGTCGTGCGGCATCCGCAATCCGGCGCGGTCGATCTGCTGGCCCAGAAGGTGAACTGCGCCGTGCTGAACGCCGGTGACGGGCGGCACGAACACCCCACGCAGGCCCTGCTGGATGGGCTGACGATCCGGCGCGCCAAGGGGCGGCTGCATCGTCTGAGCATCGCCATCTGCGGGGACATTGCCCACAGCCGGGTGGCCCGGTCCAATATCCTGCTGCTGGGCAAGATGGAAAACCGCATCCGGCTTGTTGGGCCGCCCACGCTGATGCCTTCGCAGATCGACCAGTTCGGGGTCGAGGTTTTCGATGACATGGAAAAGGGCCTGCGCGACGTCGATGTTGTGATGATGCTGCGCCTTCAGAAAGAACGCATGGACGGCGGCTTCATCCCGTCGGAGCGGGAATATTACCATCGCTTCGGTCTCGACGCGGAAAAGCTTGCCCATGCCAAGCCCGACGCCATCGTGATGCACCCCGGCCCGATGAACCGCGGGGTGGAGATCGACGGGACACTGGCGGACGACATCAATCGAAGCGTGATTCAGGATCAGGTGGAAATGGGCGTCGCGGTGCGGATGGCGGCGATGGATTTACTGGCACGCAACCTGCGAATGGCCCGTTCGGCCTGAGATATATCGGCGATTCGGATGCAACCGGGGGAACACATGGCGGGTTGACCCGTTGGTCTTGGGAAGCAGGAAAGGCCAGACCCATGAGACCGATCGACATTCCGCGCAATGAAACGGGCGTTGTACGCGTCTTTGCCGTCAATCGCCCGATGTCGGAGATGACCACCCTACTCAAGACGCAGGAGAAGGTCGAGGTTGCCGGCGCATTGCTCAATCGCGATGTCACGGAGCGGGATGTGGAACTTTTCCCGGTATCGGACCTGACCGGCGTGGGGCTGCCGTCCTACCTCAGCGATGGGTACGCCATTCCCGAAACGCAGATCCTCAAGGATCACGGGCGGCTTTCGGCGCTCGACGGTTATGTGCTTTTGCTGTTCTCTTCCGCCTTCGACGGGGAGGAGGAGCGGCTGGAGCCCTCATCCGACCTCACGCTGATCGGCACCTATGGCGAGGCACAGCCCGACATGACGGCAATCCCGCTGACCAGCGATGCGGCTGCCCCCTATACCGGCATTCCCACCGGCGCGCCGGTCGTCCCGCCCGAGGGCCGGGGCGCTTCCATGACGCTGGTCACGATCGCGATCGTGATCCTGATCGGACTCGCATTGCTTTGGGCGATGGCCTGACGGGCTGGCGCGACAGGAACCTATGGGGTAATCAAGGGCCATGAAGGAACCCAAGCCCGATCCCAAGATGTCCGGCCGCGTTGCCATAGTTGCCCTGTTGGTCGCCTTCGGGGTTGTGGGGCTTATGGTCTGGCTCGCCTGATCATGGAGGCCGAGTTCAGCTGGGCACCTTCTCGTCAGGCCTTTCTGCGACGCATCGCGATTTCCACGACCCTTACCTTTGCCGGGCTTGCCGTGCTCGGTTTGCTTGTCAGCCTGTGGTTCGAGGCCGGTATCCTTTGGGTCTTTCCCACCTCCGCCATTCTGACGATCGGTTTCGCGGTGGAGGATTATCAGGGCTGGCGCAACGCGCGGCTCGATAGATGGTCCCTTTCGGAAGGGCGCCTGCTGCACGAAGGCCCCGAGGGGATGGGGATGATCTCCCTCACCGATATCAGGCGCGTCCGGGTCCGGTTCGGCACCCGGGTGATCCTCTTTCTGGCGGATGGCACCCGGGTTGCAATGCGGTATCTGCCGCACCCGAGGGAGACCGCCGCGCAGATCGCGGCATTGCTGCCTGACAGCCCGCCTCCTGCACCGTCGGCGAGCTGAGCCGGTGCGCCACCTCCCGACAGTCCCGCCTTTTCTAAACCGGGTTTCGCCGCTAAAGCGGAGGACGAACCAAAACGGGGATGCGCCTTGACCGCCACGCTGCTGACGAACGCCCGCCTGATCGATCCGGAGCGGGGACTGGAATTTCCGGGATCGCTGCTGGTGGAAGACGGTCGTATCGCCGCCGTGATGGAAGACCCCGCGGGCGCTGACGCAGCGAGCGCGAGGGTCGTGGATTGCGGGGGGCTGCATCTTGCGCCCGGCATCGTCGATCTGGGGGTAAAGGTCTGCGAACCGGGTGAGCGGCACAAGGAAAGCTACCGCTCCGCCGGTCTGGCCGCCGCTGCGGGGGGCGTGACCACGATGGTCACCCGGCCCGATACCGACCCGCCGATCGATAACCCCGAAACGCTCGAATTCGTCACGCGCCGCGCGAAAGAGGCGAGCCCCGTCAACGTCGTGCCCATGGCGGCCCTGACCAAGGCGCGCGCGGGCCGTGAGATGACAGAGATCGGTTTTCTCATGGACGCGGGCGCGGTGGCCTTCACCGATTGCGACCGGGTGATCGCGGACACCCGGGTGTTTTCGCGGGCGATGACCTATGCCGGCAGTCTCGGCGCGCTGATCGTGGCCCACCCGCAGGAACCGGGGCTGAGCCGGGGGGCGGCGGCGACCTCGGGCAAGTTCGCCTCTCTCAGGGGGCTGCCCGCCGTATCCCCGATGGCGGAGCGCATGGGGCTCGACCGGGATATCGCCCTGATCGAAATGACCGGCGCCCGCTACCACGCGGACCAGATCACGACCGCACGCGCGCTGCCTGCGCTGGAACGGGCCAAGCGCAACGGGCTCGACATCACCGCGGGAGTCGGTGTTCATCACCTGACGCTCAATGCACTGGACGTGGCCGATTACCGGACCTTCTTCAAACTGAAGCCCCCCCTGCGGGACGAGGACGACAGGCTTGCCGTGGTCGAAGCGGTTGCCTCGGGCCTTATCGATATCGTCTGTTCCATGCACACGCCGCAGGACGAGGAATCAAAGCGCCTCCCCTTCGAGGAGGCGGCATCGGGCGCGGTCGGGCTGGAAACGCTGCTGCCTGCTGCCCTACGGCTGGTCCATGCCGATGCGGTGCCGCTCGCCGTGCTCTGGCGCGCGCTGTCGTTGAACCCCGCGCGCCGTTTGGGCCTGCCGGGTGGGCGCCTTTCGGCGGGTGCGCCCGCCGATCTGGTGCTCTTCGACATGAATGCACCCTTCGTTCTGGACCGTGCAACGCTGCGGTCCAAATCGCTCAACACCCCATTCGACGGGATGCGCATGCAAGGCAGGGTGCGCGCCACCTACGTCGCCGGTTCACAGATATACGAGGCCCCCTGATGCCCATCATCGACAATTCCATTCCCGTTCTCATCTTCTGGGCGGTGGCGGGCTACCTCATCGGCTCCATCGTCTTTGGCCTGTTCATCGCCAAGATCATGAATCTCGGCGATCTGCGCCAGATCGGCTCAGGCAACGTCGGGGCCACGAATGTGCTGCGGACCGGCAACCGGAAGGCGGCGGCCCTGACCCTTCTGCTGGACGCCGCCAAGGGGGCGGTGGTCGTCCTTCTGGCGCGGCTCTTCGCCGGGGAGGACGGCGCGCAGATCGCGGCGCTCTTTGCCATGATCGGCCATTGCTTTCCGGTCTGGAGCGGCTTTCGCGGGGGCAAGGGCGTGGCCACCTTCCTCGGTATCCTTCTGGCCCTGTCGTGGCCCATCGGTCTGGCGGCTTGCGTGGCGTGGCTGGTGGCCGCACTGGTCACGCGCATGTCCTCCATGGGGGCGCTGTTTGCCGCGGCGATTTCCACCTTTCTGCTGGTGGTCATGGGCTATGCGCAGGGGCTGCTGCTGGGGATTGCGCTGACGTTGATCATCTTCGCGCGCCACCGGGCGAACATCACGCGGATCCGCGCCGGGACCGAACCGAAGATCGGCCAGAAAAAGTGACCCCGCCACCGGATGTGCCTGCCCTGCTGCGGGCGCTTCCGACGGGCGGATCCACAGGATCGACGCAGGGCCGCCGCTACGATGTTGTCGTGAGCCATCACGCGGGGGGCCGCGCGGTGAAGCTGGTGGCCGAGGAACGCGGCGGTGCCGATTACATCAGCATGAACTACTATGATCTGGCAAAAGGGCCGCGCCTCTTTCCCTGCGAAATGCCCGCCGAAAAGGTGCTTGCCTTCCTGCGGAACTACCGGCCCGACCCGCCTGCCTGAAGCACGCCGGTCGGGGGCCGATCAATAGGAATAATCGGCGTAGATACGGCTGAGGTCGCCGTCCCACTTGCCGTGGTAATCCTCCAGCAGGTGGTCGGCGGGCACCTTGCCCGTTTCCACGCTTTCCTTAAGCGCATTGAGGAAATGCGTCTCATCCGGGATCAGCCCGCCGGCACCGGGCCGGGCACGAGCCTTGAGACCGGCCTCCGAAAGCGCCAGGGCTTCGCGGGCAATGTCGTGCATCCGCACGCCGCCCGCCTCTGCCTGTAGCCCGTCGACAGAGGCCGCGACTCGCAGCCCCTCACGGGTTTCCGCATCCCATCCCTTGACGAGATCCCATGCACCGTCGAGCGCGGTCTGGTCATACATCAGCCCCACCCAGAACGCGGGCAGCGCGCAGAGCCGCCGCCACGGGCCGCCATCCGCGCCCCGCATCTCGATGAATTTCTTGACCCGTGCTTCGGGAAAAGCGGTCGTCAGGTGATCCGCCCAGTCGCTCAGGGTCGGGATCTCCCCCGGCAGCGCGGGCAGTTCGCCTTTCAGGAAATCGCGGAAGGACTGGCCCAGCGCATCGATGTATTCCCCGTCGCGGTAGACGAAATACATCGGCACATCGAGCGCATATTCCACCCAGCGCTCAAACCCCATGCCCTCTTCGAAGACCCAAGGCAGCATCCCCGTGCGCGCCGGGTCGAGGTCGCGCCACACCCGGCTGCGCCACGATTTGTGACCGTTGGGCTTGCCTTCGAAGAACGGTGAATTGGCAAAGAGCGCCGTGGCCACCGGCTGCAATGCGAGTGCCACGCGCAACTTCTTGACCATGTCGGCTTCGGATTCGAAATCGAGGTTGACCTGAACCGTGCAGGTCCGCCGCATCATGACCCGGCCCATGGTGCCGACCTTGGTCATGTAGTCGTTCATCAGCTTGTAACGGCCCTTGGGCATCAGGTCCATCTGCTCATGCGTCCAGACCGGGGCAGCACCCAGCCCGATGAAGCCTGCGCCGATGCGGTCGGCCACGTCCTTGACCTCCCTCAGGTGGGCGTTCACCTCGTCACAGGTTTCATGGATGTTTTCCACGGGCGCGCCCGAAAGCTCCAGCTGGCCGCCCGGCTCCAGACTGATGTTGGCCCCGTCCTTTTCAAGCCCGATCAGTTTGCCGCCTTCTTCCACCGGTGCCCAGCCGTGGCCGTCGCGCAGACCTTCCAGCATGGCGCGGATGGAACGCTCACCCTCATAGGGAAGGGGTTCATGGGTATCCTTGCAATAGCCGAACTTCTCATGCTCCGTCCCGATCCGCCAATCCGCGCGCGGCTTGCAGCCGTCTGCAAGGTATTGTGCCAATTGGGCGCGATCTTCGATCGGCCCGCCGCCGGACTGGGGAATGGACATCTTTTTTGCTCCGACAGTAGGATAGAGGACCCTGCTTGGATGTAGGCAATCGACGGGGGTGTCAATGCAGGAGCATGTGAGCCGGTCGTTCGGGCGGGCGTTCCCAGATCAGCACCGGATCATGCCGCGTCTTGCGTAATTCGAACAACATGCGTTCGGTGCGGATGCCGGGAAGAACCGCAAAGGCATCGAAGAGTGCTTCCGACCCTTCGGCGTTCACCGGAATGAAAAGCGGCGGCTGGCCCGACTGATCGAGCCGCCAGTGCGCCGGAAACATCTGTCGTTCGAGGCTGAGCCGGTCCATGTCGCGCAATGCGACACTGCCCCCGGTAAGGGGACCGAAATAGGTGATCTGCCCTTCGTCGACCTGTACCGCGCCGGTCCCGCCGTCAGGGCCACGGAACCGTCCACGCTGATAGCCGAGCCAGATCAGGCCGCCCCCGGCGATGATCGCCGCATAGCCCGGTATCGCCAGCAGCAACCCGGGGCCTGCCACGAGCCAGACGCCAAAGACCATCGCGGCCAGCCCCACCAGAACCTCGCGCCAGCGCCAGATCGCGGCTTTCGCTTGGGGGCGCAGAAAACTCACCGGTCCCGCCCCCGCCAAACGAGGTGGGAAAGGGCCGCGCCGGGCCAACCATTATTGTCGAATTGCATCACCAATCCCCGTACCGCTGTTGCCAGAAGGTAAGCGCCGCGACCGCGGCGGTATCCGCGCGCAGTATGCGCGGACCCAATGCGACGGGATAGGCGTGTTCGAGGCCCCGCAACCTCTGACGCTCCGCTTCTGAAAAGCCGCCTTCGGGGCCGATCAGCACGGCCCAGGGTGCGTCCCCCGGCGAAAGGTTGGGCAGCCCTTTCGCCGCTTCGCCTGCAAGCGTCTCGTCGCAGAAAAGGATGCGCCGGGCCGGGTCCCAGTCAGCGAGCAGCCGGTCCAGCCGAACGGCCTCCGCAACTTCGGGCACGTAGAGCCCGCCGCATTGCTCCGCCGCCTCGACAGCATGGGTCTGCAACCGGTCACGCTGCACACGGCCAGAGTTGGTAAACTCCGTCATCACGGGCAGAATACGCGCGGCACCCATTTCTGCCGCCTTTTCGACGATGAAATCGGTGCGCGCTTTCTTGATCGGTGCGAAAAGCAGCCAGAGGTCGGGGGGCATCGCCTGGGGCCGGGTGGTTTCCTCACAGGTCAGCACGCCCGCGCGTTTGCCCGCTTCGGCGACACGGGCGCGCCATTCCCCGTCACGCCCGTTGAAGAGCAACACCTCGTCGCCCGCAGATTGCCGCATGACCCCGAAGAGGTAATGGGCCTGCCCCCGGTCCAAAGGAACCGATTGCCCCACCCCCAGCGGGTGATCTACATACAGCCTGATCTTCGCAGTCATGGGCAGAGATATATGCAAGACCGACCGCCTTCGCCAGATGCACCGGACGCGCAGCGCGTCGCCGATGCTCCGGCGGACAATTGGGTGGACCGGTACGCCCCCGCCGCGGCACGCCCCTATCTGCGCCTCAGTCGCGCGGACCGCCCGATCGGGACGTGGCTGTTGCTGCTGCCCTGTTGGTGGGGCCTGACGCTGGCCATACTCTTCGATCAGCAGCCGCGCCTTTTCGATCTGTGGATCTTTGCGGGCTGCGGGCTGGGTGCCTTTCTGATGCGGGGGGCGGGCTGCACGTGGAACGACATCACCGACCGGCACATCGACGGACAGGTGGCGCGCACCCGTTCGCGGCCCATCCCCTCGGGGCAGGTCAGCGTGAAAGGTGCCCTGCTGTGGATGGTGGTTCAGGCGCTGATTTCCCTTCTGATCCTGCTCACTTTCAACCGGGCGGCCATTGCTCTGGGCGTTCTGGCCCTGTTGCCTGTCGCGATCTACCCTTTCGCAAAGCGTTTCACCTGGTGGCCGCAGGTCTTCCTTGGCCTCGCTTTCAACTGGGGTGCGCTACTGGCTTGGACGGCACATACCGGGGCGCTGCACCCCGCGGCCATCGTGCTCTATTTTTCCGGCATCGCATGGACGCTGTTCTACGACACGATCTACGCCCATCAGGATACCGAGGATGACGCGCTGATCGGCGTCAAATCGACCGCGCGGCTCTTTGGCAGTGAGACCTCCAAATGGCTGCGCCGCTTCCTGATGGCCACGGTCGGGTTGATGGGAATCGCGGTGATATACGCGGCGTTGCCGCAGGCCTCGGTTCTGGCGCTCGTCATCGCGCTTGGGGGGCCATGGGCCATGGGGTGGCATATGGCGTGGCAGCTGCGCGGGCTTGATACCGAAGACAACGCCAAGCTGTTGCAGCTCTTCCGGGCGAACCGCGACACGGGCCTGATCCCCCTGCTGTTTTTCGCCGCCAGCCTGCTGGCATGATTGCGCCGCAGGGCCTGCGCGCGTATCTAGCAACCACGTAAACGGCACCAGAAATGAACGCATGCGCCTATCTGCCCTCCTGACCATCGCCCTGACCTTTACCGCCGCGGCGATCATGGCACTCGTCGCTGCCAATTTTTCGGTAAAGCTGATCGAGGAAAACTCCGAAATCGGCGTGCGCACCGCGCTGGACGACAGCGGCATGACATGGGCCGAGGTACAAGCCAACGGCCTGCAGGTGACGCTGGCCGGTACAGCCCCGACCGAGGCGATCCGTTTCAGGGCGCTCTCCACCGCCGGGTCGGTCGTCGACGCGGCACGTGTGATCGACGAGATGGAGGTGAAGGCACAGGCCAGCATCGCGCCGCCCCGGTTTTCGGCCGAAATCCTGCGCAACGATTCCGGCATTTCCATCATCGGGCTCATCCCCGTGACAACCGACCGCGAAGCGGTCATCGACCGGTTCTCGGCCATGGCGGGGGAAGACAACGTCGCCGACCTGCTCGAAGCGGCTGACTACCCTGCCCCCCGCGGGTGGGAAGATGCGCTGGCCTTTGCCATCACCGCGATGGAAATGCTGCCGCGCGCCAAGGCGTCGGTAGATGCGGGCCTGGTGTCCATCACCGCCATTTCCGACAGCCCCGCCGCCAAGGCAAAGATGGAGGACCGGCTGCGCAAGGCCTCCCCGCCGGGGCTGCGTGTCACGCTCGATATCGCGGCGCCACGGCCGGTCATCACGCCCTTCACCCTGCGCTTCGAGATCGACGAAGAGGGCGCGCGTTTCGATGCCTGTTCAGCTGATACCGAAACCAGCCGCGCCCGCATCCTCGAAGCCGCCGCCAAGGCCGGCGCAAGTGACAGCCCCCGCTGTACGCTGGGTCTGGGTGTGCCCAGCCCCAACTGGGCCGAGGCAGTCGCGGCCTCCATCTCTGCGCTGGCCGAACTGGGCGAAGGTTCCGTCAGCCTGTCGGACGCGGATGTGACGCTGGTGGCGGCAGAGGGCACCGAGCCCGCGCTTTTCGATCGAGTGGTGGGAGAGCTTGAAACCGCGCTGCCCGATCTTTTCGCGCTGCATGCAAAACTGCCCGAAACGGTTGACCCCAATACCGGACCCATCGAATTCACCGCCACGCTCAGCCCCGAAGGTCAGGTCCAGCTACGCGGGCGCGTCAGTGACGAGGGGCTGCGGGAACTGGCGGACAGCTACGCGCGGGCGCGCTTCGGTTCGGAAAGCGTCTATACCGCGACGCGCATCGTTCCCGGCCTGCCGGGCGATTGGGGCAACCGCGTGCTGACAGGGCTGGAAGCACTGGCCGAACTGTCCAACGGGGCCGTGCGCATCACGCCCGAGATGCTGTCCATCTCCGGCAACACCGGCAACCCGGACGCCAGCACCAAGATCGCGGCGCTGCTGGGCGGAAAGCTGGGTGAAGGGGCGGAATACGATATCGCGGTTTCCTATCAGGAAAAGCTGGACCCGGTCGCCGGTCTGCCCACCCCCGACGAATGCGAAGCCGAAATCGGCGAGGTTCTGCGCGTGGGCAAGATCAACTTCGAGCCGGGCAGCGCCACCATCGATGCCTCGGCACTCGGCACGATGGACGACATCGCGGAAATCCTGAAGCGCTGCGGCACCCTGCAGCTTGAAATCCAGGGCTACACCGACAGCCAGGGCCGGGAGGAGATGAACCTCGCGCTCAGCCAGTCGCGTGCCGAATCCGTGTTGAACGAATTGCGCGCGCGCCGCGTGCTGACCAGTTCGTTCACCGCCCGCGGCTATGGTGAGGAGGACCCCATCGCCGACAACAAGACCGAAGAGGGCCGCGAAGCGAACCGCCGCATCGAATTCCGCCTGATCCGGCCCGATACCGTCGATCTGCCTGAGCAAACAACGCTGGAATCCGTGGCCGAAACGGGCGATACAGCGGATACGGATGATCAGGAAGGCACGGACGGGAATGAGCAGAACTGAGTTTGTCATCGCGACGGCGATCATTCTGTTCGTGGCATTCTGCCTCGGATGGTTCGCCAACTGGCTGCTGCACCGTTTCACCCGGGTCGCCGCCGACGATGTGGCGCAACTGGACCGGATGAGCCAGGAATTGCACGAGGCCGAGGAGACGCGCGATCAGGCGATCACCTATCTGCAGCAGCGCGAGGCCGAGCTGACGAACCAGTTGGCCCAGACCGAAGCGGAGTTGCGCGCCGCGATGGACGGGCTGCGCGATGCCCGGCACGAGGCCGAGGAAATGCGCGCCCATCTTGCAGCCCAGCGCGCCAGCTGAGCCACCCCCGCCTACCAGCGGGCGAGCGCGTCTTCGTCTTCATCCTTTGCCGCGACCCAATCCGCCCCCCCGGCGGTGATCTCCCGCTTCCAGAAGGGTGCCCGGGATTTGAGGAAATCCATCAGGAATTCCGCGGCGTCGAAAGCGTCCTTGCGGTGGGGCGCCGCGGTGGCCACCATCATGATCGTCTCGCCGGGGGCCAGCCTGCCATGCCGGTGGATGATCAGCGCATCGCCGAGTGAGAAACGCTCGATCGCGCGGCGCGCCATATCCTCCAGCGCGGATTCAGTCATGCCGGGATAATGCTCGATCTCCATCGCCTCCAGCGGGGCCTCCGGCAGGTCACGCACGATACCCGTGAAGCTCACGATCGCTCCCATGCCGCTGCAACCGGCGCTGAATTCTGCGACCTCACGCCCCACATCGAAAGGGGCTTCCGCCACGCTCACCCGCATCTCAG
>NZ_LWGH01000270.1:0-6782 GCF_001635395.1 Sulfitobacter sp. HI0129
ATGTTTCGCGCGATTACCGCCTGCCGCGAAGCTCCCTTTTCGGGGCGCCGGGCCGGTTCCGCGCCGTGGACGACGTCAGCTTTACCATAGACCGGGGCGAAAGGTTGGGGCTGGTGGGGGAGTCCGGCTGTGGAAAATCGACCCTGACGCGGACGATCCTTGGTCTCGACAAGGTGGACGAAGGGGAAATCACGCTCGACGGCGCGCCGGTCTTTGCCGGCAACCGCCCGAACCTTGCGGTACGGCGCAAGATGCAGGTGGTGTTTCAGGATCCCTTCGGAAGCTTCAACCCCCGGCACCGGGTCGACCGCCTGATTACCGAACCCTTTCACCTTACAAAGGATCCGCCGCGCGGCGCGGACCGGACCCGCGCGGTGGACGAAGCGCTCACCGCTGTGGGGCTATCCCCGAAGGATGCGCAAAGATACATCCACGAATTTTCCGGCGGCCAGCGCCAACGTATCGCCATCGCACGCGCCCTGATCATCCGGCCCGAACTGATCCTCTTTGATGAGGCGGTGAGCGCGCTCGACGTGTCGGTCCGGGCGCAGATCCTTGATCTGCTCGCCGACCTCTGCCGGGCCTATGATTTGACTTACCTTTTCATTTCGCATGATCTGTCGGTCGTGCGGACGGTAACGGATCGGGTACTGGTGATGCAGGCGGGCAAGATCGTCGAATCCGGGGCAACGCAAGATGTCTTTGACAACCCCCGCCATCCCTATACCCGCCAGTTGATCGCGGCGGCGCCGGTTCTGCCGCCGATGCAGGTGCCCGCATGACGGGCCGCATCTCCATCAGCCGGGTGGCCGAAGCCCATCGCGCCATGCTGGACGACATGGCGAAAACCTATTTCGCCGAAGTCCTGCCGGAGGGGCCACCCTATTTCCCCATGGCGCTGGACAGGTACTGGATAGAGCCGGGCCGTCATCCCTACCTCATCGAAGAGGATGGCGTTCCCATCGGCTTCGCGCTGGTCTGGAACCACCGCGACGGAACCCATGAACTGGCGGAATTCACGATCCAGCCCGCCTTTCGCCATCGCGGTGTCGGGACCGAGGCGGCGGAGCTTGTCTTCAATAGCCTCGGCGGCGACTGGGTTCTCGGGGTGTCCGCGCAGGCGCCGGGGGGCATGCCGTTCTGGCGGCAATGCCTTTCCGCCTGCGAAAACGTCTGCGACATAACCGAGGCACCGCCACGAACCGCAACGCAGGCAGGCATTTTCAACTTCAGGGTCGAAAGGGCATGACATGAATAACCCGCATCCCGCGTGGTTCGATACGGCGCTGTGCCTCATCGATGGGCAATGGGTGCCCGCCCGGTCGGGCGATACGCTCGATCTGATCGATCCCTCGGACGGCAGCCAGCTTGCGCAGATCGCCCGGGGCGGGCCGGAGGACGTGGATGCCGCCGTAGAGGCCGCGCATCGCGCGCTGGACGGGCAATGGGGGAAGCTTCCCGCCTTTGAACGCGGGCGCATCCTGACGCGCATCGGCCAAATGGTGCTGGAGCGTGTCGATATCCTCGCGGAGCTCGAGGCGCGGGATGTCGGCAAGCCGCTTTCGCAGGCCCGGGCGGACGCGGTGGCGCTGGCACGCTACATGGAATTCTACGCAGGTGCGGCGGACAAGGTGCATGGCCAGACCATTCCCTATCTGGAGGGATATACCGTCTACACCCTGCGCGAACCCCACGGCGTCACCGGCCATATCGTTCCATGGAACTACCCGATGCAGATCATCGGCAGATCGGTAGGCGCCGCGCTGGCGATGGGCAACGCCTGCGTGCTGAAACCGGCAGAGGAAGCCTGCCTGACCGCGCTCGCCTTCGCCCATATCTGTCAGGAGGCCGGTCTGCCCGCGGGTGCGCTCAACGTCGTGCCGGGGATCGGGGCGGAGGCCGGGGCCGCGCTGGCCGGGCATCCGGGGCTGCAACATATCTCCTTCACCGGATCGGTGCGTACCGGTGCGCTCATCCAGCAGGCGGCGGGCCGGAACGTGGTGCCGGTGACGCTGGAGCTGGGCGGAAAATCACCTCAGATCGTCTTCGATGACGCGGATCTCGACCATGCGCTGCCCTTTCTGGTCAATGCCGGGATCCAGAACGCGGGCCAGACCTGTTCCGCGTCGTCGCGAATACTCCTGCAACGTCCGGTCTATGACGAGGTGCTCCGGCGCATGGCGGCTGCCTACGAAGAGCTAACCGTCTCCCCCGCCATGAAGGATGCCCGCCTCGGCCCCGTGATATCGGACCGTCAGAAGCGTATCGTGGACGGTTTCATTGCCCAAGGCAAAGACCTCAGGGTCGCCGCGCGGGGCCGTCTCGTCGATGCGCCAGATACCGGCGCCTATGTGGTGCCGACCCTTTTTGCCGATGTACCGGTGGACCATACGCTCGCCCGGGATGAAATCTTCGGGCCGGTTCAGGTGGTGATCCCCTTCGATACCGAAGCCGAAGCACTGGCGATCGCGAACGGCACGGACTACGGGCTGGTCGCATCCGTCTGGGCGGGGAACGGTGCCCGCCAGATGCGAATGGCACGCAAGCTGAAATGCGGTCAGGTTTTCATCAACAACTACGGTGCGGGCGGCGGTGTGGAACTGCCGTTTGGCGGTATCGGCAAATCCGGCCATGGCCGTGAAAAGGGATTCGAGGCACTATACGGGTTCTCGCAATTGAAGACCGTGGCGGCGTATCACGGAATGGAGGACGAATGAGACTGACAGGAAAAACCGCCATCGTGACCGGCGGGGCCTCCGGGTTCGGCGCCGGCATCGTGCGCCGTTTCATGCAGGAAGGCTGCCGGGTGATGATCGCCGATATCAATATCGATGGCGCCGAACAAATGGCACAGGAAATGGGCGACCACGCCCTTGCCCAACGGGTGGATGTGGGCGACGGCGCCTCCGTCAGGCAGATGGTGCGCGCGGCGGCAGACGCATGGGGCCATGTCGACATCATGGTGAACAACGCGGGCGTCACGCATATGCCCGCCCCCTTGCAGGACGTCTCAGAAGATGATTTCGACCGGGTCTACCGGGTCAACATGAAATCCGTCTACTATACCTCGCGGGAGGTCGTGCCGCTCATGCAGGCGCGCAAATCCGGCACGATCCTCAACGTGGCGTCAACGGCGGGAGTCTCCCCCCGGCCCCGGCTCAACTGGTACAACGCCTCCAAGGGCTGGCTGATCACCGCGACCCGGACGATGGCCATCGAACTGGCGCCCGACAAGATCCGCGTGAACGCGCTGAACCCGGTTGCGGGGGAAACGCCGCTTCTGGCCTCTTTCATGGGTGAGGATACACCGGAAATGCGGCAGAAGTTCCTATCGACCATTCCCCTTGGCCGGTTTTCCCAGCCTGAGGATATGGGCAATGCGGCGCTGTTCCTCTGCTCCGACGAAGCGAGCATGATCACCGGGGTCGCGATGGAAGTCGACGGGGGCCGCTGCATATGAGGCGAGTGATCGTGTCGGCACTCCACAGTTGGGGCGCCGGGTGCTGACACCGGGGTCGCGGAACCTGATCACCGACGTCGAAGGTATCCTGGTGGGCAACGCCAGCGATGTCGCGATAAAATCGGGAACGACCGTGCTTTGCGGGCGTGAGCCGCTGGTCGCCTCCGTCGCCGTGATGGGTGGTGCCCCCGGCACGCGGGAAACGGAGCTTCTGTCGCCCGACAAAACGGTGCCCACGGTCGACGCGCTGGTACTTTCCGGCGGCTCCGCCTTCGGGCTGGACGCCTGTTCGGGCGTGATGGACGGGCTGCGCGCGGCGGGGCGCGGATTGCGCATCAGCACGGCCACGATCCCGCTGGTTCCCGGGGCGATCATCTTTGACCTGCTGAACGGCGGCACGAAGGACTGGGGCGAAAACCCCTATCGCGCGCTCGGGCGGGCGGCCTTCGACGCAGCGGGGGCGTCGTTTGAGCTGGGCACGGAGGGTGCCGGTACGGGCGCGTTGACCGCCATGGTAAAGGGTGGCCTCGGCTCCGCCTCGCTCCGCCTGCCGGATGGCAGCACGGTGGGTGCGCTTGTGGTCGCGAATCCGGTCGGGGCCGTCACGACACCGGGCGACAGACACTTCTATGCCGCCCCGTTCGAGATCGGCGATGAATTCGGCGGTCTCGGGGTCGATCCGGCCAGCGCGCTGGGCATGTCCTTCGAAAGCCGTAAGCGGGATTCCATGCATCCGCGTGAAAATACCACCATCGCCATTGTCGCCACGGATGCGGCTCTGACAAAGGCGGAATGCCAAAGAATTGCCACCGCGGCCCATGACGGGATCGGCAGGGCGACACTGCCTGCCCATACCCCGAACGACGGCGATCTGGTTTTCGGGGTCTCCACCGGAAAACGCCCGGCGGGGGATGTGCTGCTGACGGGGCACGCGGCATCACTCTGCCTTGCGCGGGCCATCGCCCGGGCCGCCTACCATGCGCGCCCTGCCCCGGGCGACCTGCTACCCACATGGAGCGATCTCAATGCCTGAACTCACCCTGCCCGAAAATGTGACCCTGCATTACGAGGTCGACGGTTCCGGGCCGCCACTGCTGCTGCTTGCGGGCATGATGGGCGACAGCGCGGGGTGGGCCGCCCTGCTGCCCCATCTGACCCCCCATTTCACCGTGGTGCGGCCCGACAACAGAAGCACGGGCCGGACCCGGCCATGGAACGCAGAGGCCTCAGTGCAGATCTATGCCCGGGATGCGGCGGCGCTGATGGCCGATCTTGGGTTCGAACGCTATGACGTCTGCGGCCATTCCATGGGCGGTCTCATCGCGATGGAACTGTTCGGGCTGGAGCCAGATGCCGTCCGGCGGATTTGCATCCTCGCCTCTGCGCCGGTGCGGGTCCCGCGTACCATGGGCGTCTTCGACAGCCTGCTGGCGGTACGAAGCGCGCCCGAAGGGGAAACGCTGTGGTTGCGCGCCCTCTACCCATGGCTTTTCGCCCCGGCCTTCTTTGCCACCCCGGGTGCCGTCGAACAGGCTCTGACACTGGCGTTAGGCTACCCCCATGCGCAGGGGCGGGATGCCATGGCCCATCAGATTGAGGTGCTGCGCAGCTACCGCCCCACGATCCGGGCCGCCGATGTGACCTGCCCGGTGCTGACGGTCTTTGCGGGCGACGATCTGCTGATACCGGAGGAGGCAGGCCGCGCCGCCTTTGCCGCGATGCCCGATATCACACAAACCACCCTGCCCGATGCGGGCCATTCCCTACATTGGGACAAACCGGCAGAGGTCGCGGACCTGCTGACAGATTTCCTGCGTCCGGGAAAGTAACGGGCCCCGTCCACCCGGGCCTATGCGCGCGGTCCGATCTTCACCTCAAGCTCACCGATGCCTTCGACACCGCCGGTGATCACATCCCCGGGTCCGACCGACCCGACCCCGGCGGGCGTGCCCGTCATCACCAGATCGCCCGGGCGTAGATGCATGGCGCGCGACAGGGTCGCCACATGTTCGCGCACCGACCAGATCAAATCGGACAGATCAGCGTCCTGCCGCGTCTCACCGTTCACGGCGAGCCAGATGCGCCCTTCGGAGATTGAAGGCACGTCACCAATCGGCTTGATCGCCCCGATAGGCGCCGATTGATCAAAGGCCTTCCCCCAGTCCCACGGGCGGCCCGCGTTCTTCGCTTCGGTCTGCAGATCGCGGCGCGTCATGTCGAGCCCGACCGCAGCGCCCCAGACGTGGTTCATCACCTCGTCCTCGGCAATATCGGAGCCTTCCTTTCCGATCGCGATGACCAGTTCGATTTCGTGGTGCAGATTTTCGGTCAGCTTCGGGTAGGCAATGGTACAGGGCGTATCCAGCGCCGCATCCGCCGGTTTAGTGAAGAAAAACGGAGCTTCCCGCGTCGGGTCTTTCCCCATTTCGCGCGCGTGGGCTTCGTAGTTGCGGCCCACGCAAAAGATGCGGCGAATGGGGAAACGATCCTCACTCCCCTGAACGGCGAGACTGGGCTGCGCGGGAGCGTCGAAAACATACATCAGTGACTTCCTCTTTTGTCGCGGAAAAGGCCGAGCTTTTCCTGAATGGGCCTCTCGGAATTGGGAGAACAGCGCGCTGTCCTCCCCCCATTTCATGCGTGATTTCCTGCCCGCTTGGAACGACGAATATCTCCCACGGCTTCCATACGATGACCTTGGCGCGCAGATGCGTCCCGAACCCTCGATTCAGAGACGGTTTCCGGGGGTACGCCGACGGTATTGCCGCCCTGCCGATGGCCCCTCGCTCAGGGGCCGGCGGTGATCGTGTCCTGCCGGGTGCTCGTCTCGGGCCTGTTCGCCGCTGTAGACTCTGCGGAGTCGTCGGAAACCAGTTCCGCCTCCTCGATATCGCTGCGGGTCGCGACCGTGGGGACGCCACGTGCGCCTGCCCGGTCTTCCGTTGTACCGACGATCAGGGGCAGCATCTGGACGCCGCCGGGCATCGCCACCTCGGACATGGGGGGAGTTTTCCATTCCAACGTGTCAAAGCTGCCGCAGTTGTTGCAAACGGGCTGCCAGGATGCGTGGATATGTTGGCAATTCTCGCAAATCCATTGCGGGCCGCGCGGCACGGTCAGCGCCCGGGTGAGCCAGCCTTTGACCACACTGTCGGACGCGCCTTCGCCGCGCTCGATTGCCGCCATCAGTGTCACGGAACGCGCAGTAGGCTCGGATTCCACCAGATCGCCCAAGGACCGGCGCGCCTGCGGAAAGTCTTCGGCGGCCACGTGAAGCTCGGCCAGAAGCATGCGTGTTTCGGGATGGTCGGGCTGCAGCCGT
>NZ_LWGH01000271.1:0-3678 GCF_001635395.1 Sulfitobacter sp. HI0129
TACCGATCTCGCGGCCCGAGCCGGGGAGCACGGCCAGCAGCCCCTTCGGCAGCCCCGCCTCATCCACGATCCGCGCCAGTTCCAGCGCCGTGAGCGGCGACCATGACGCGGGTTTCAGGATCACCGCGTTGCCCGCCGCCAGCGCGGGGGCGAGCTTTTGCGCATCCGACGCGATGGGTGAATTCCACGGCGTGATCGCGGCCACCACCCCCATCGGTTCGTGCACCGACAGCGTCAGCGCGCCGCCGCGCTGCGCGGTCATCTCCTCATCCGTGGTTTCAGCCACGGCGGCGAAATAGCGGAACGTGGCTGCCGCCGATGCCGCCAGCGCGGCGGTTTCCGCAAGCGTCTTGCCGGTGTCCTGCGACTGGATTTGCGAAATACGGCCCGCGTTGGAATCGATCCCGTCGCCGACGGCAAGCAGAACGCGCGCTCGTTCGTGCGGTTTCAGCGCCCCCCATGCGGGCTGGGCCGCCTTCGCCCGGGCGATGGCCTCCTCCCCATCCTGCGGGGAGGCGCCGCGCAGCACCCGGTTGACCGAGCCGTCGGCGGGAAAGATCGACGTAATCTGCCCCCCGCGCCCTTCACGCCATTCGCCGCCGATGAACAAAGCGCCGGAGGGCAGGATATCTCGTTCCATTTTCATCAGATCACCATCGGTCCCTTGCGGTTTCGAATTTCGCGCAGCGCCGAATAGATCGTCGCCGCACTTGTCTTGGCGTTCCCTGCCGAGGCCTTGTTGTCGATCCGCACCTCGAAACTCCCCAGGGCGGAGCGCACGCGGTACGCGTGCCGGTTGCCATCCGCGGCGGGGTCTGCCACCAGTTCGGCCCGCGTCGCGTCCAGACCCGCTCCCGCCAGCCCCAGCGTCGCCGCCACGTTGGCGTTCTTCGGAAAGGCCTGTGCGACCTCGCGCGCGGTGCCGGCATAGATCACCGCCGCTTCGCGCAGCGCGTCCAGATCGAGCTTGTCTTCCGCCGGGGTTCCGCGCCATGCCGCAGGCGGTTTGGTGCCGGTATAGGTCACCTCCAGATCGCCCGCCGCCGCGGCCGCCGCCAGCAGGTCGATCCCGCCGATGGCCCCGGGGGGCAGGATGACCCGCGCCCCGCCCTTTTCGGCGGCCTGCCGCACCGCGTCCTCCAACCCCGCGTCACTGAGCGCCCCGACCGAGACGACAACCACATCGATCCCCGCCTCCAGCGCGGGCACGGCCACGTCACGCACCGCCTCATGCCCCGCGCATTCCACCAGCAGATCGGGGCGGGCTGCGATCAGGTCCTCGACCGTCTCCACAGTGTCGACCCCGGGGGCATCGACGGCACGGCCCGGTCGGACCAGCATCGTCACCCGCGCCGCATCCTGTGGCGTCAGCAGCGCCAGCAGCGCCGCCCCGATGTTGCCATATCCGACGAGACCGAGGTGCATGGGCTACTCCTTCTTGCCCGCGGCACCCGCGGGCGGGCCTGCGAAGGCTTCGGCAAAGGGCCCGATGGCGCACATGTCGACCTCGATCAGGCGCGGGCCATCGGCCTTCAGCGCCTTCTGCAGGGCGGGTTCAAAATCATCCACATCGCCGACCTTCACATGCGGCATCCCGATCGAGCCGCAGAAGGCCCCGAACTCCGGCACCGCGACCTTGGAATAGTGGCGGCGGCTGTCGTATTGCGCATCCTGGATGTTCTCGATCACGCCGTAAGCCTGATCGTTCATCAGCACATAGACCAGCGGCGCGTTTTCATCGACCGCCGTGATCATCTCGGCCAGACCCAGCATCGTGCCGCCGTCACCCAGAAGGGTGATCGCCTTCGGCCCGGGGGAGGCAAGCGCCGCGCCGATCCCCATAGCCACGCCCTGCCCGATACCGCCCCCGAGCGCATGGACCCCCTGCCGGGGATCGGAAAGGCGGACATAGCGGTTGCCGAAGGTGGAATTGGAAATCGTCACATCCCGAACCCAGGCGTTGCCCCCTGCCCCGACGGCGCTGTTGATCGCCTCCGCCACGACGCTGTAGGGGCCCAACTGATCGCGCAGCCGGCCCTCGGCCTGGGCGCGCAGCCGGGCGATATCGAACCGCAGCCCGGCGTCGGTCTCCAGTTGTTCCGGCAACAGATCCAGCAGGCGGCGCAGGGTATCGGCGGCATCGCCATGGGCGAAGACATCGACCGGGTAGTTGCGCCCGCCCTGTGCGGCGTCTGCGTCGACCTGCAACAGGGGGCGCGGCAGCGGCATCTTGTTGTTGCGCGTTTCGTTGCCCCGCAGGCGGGAGCCGACGACCAGCATCAGATCGCAGCTTGCAAAAAGTTCGGCGGCATCCGGCCCCATGTTGAAAGCCCCGAGGTTCGCCGCCTCTTCCTCCGACACCACGCCGCGCCCGTTGGTGGAGGTCACGACACCCACGCCCCGGCGCATCAATTCGCGCGCCTGCTCCGCCGCGCCCCGCGCGCCGCCGCCCAGCCAGACAAGCGGACGCTTGGCGCGGGTGATCAGCTTGGCCATCTCTTCGACCGCCGATTGCGCGGCCACCGGCGCCACCGCCACCGGCGCATGGACGGATGCCATCTGGGCTGCGGGCGCGCGCTGCACGTCCACCGGAATTTCAAGGCTGACCGGCCCGCTGGGTGCCGACAGCGCATCCGATACCGCCGCCGTCAGCGCGCCCACCGCGCCGTTCGCGTCCCACATGCGATGCACCTTCTTGGACACACCGCGCAGCATTTCCGGCTGGCGCGGCACGTCGTGGATCGCCGCGCGGTCGCGGTCGGCATAGCCGAGATCCACCTGCGTCGTGATATGCAGCACCCGGCTGCCCGCCGTTAGTGCCTCGGCCTGTGCTCCGGCGGCATTTCCGGCGGCCGTTCCGGTCGAGGTCATGCAGACGCCAAGCCCCCCCGACACCCGTGCATAGGCGTCGGCCATGTTCATCGCCCCCGCCTCGCCGCGCGCGGGAACAAAGCGGATCCGCCCCTGCCGCGCCACCGCGTCGAGGATGGGCATGTTGTGGATGGAAATCACGCCGAAGATCGTGCTCACGCCGATCTCTGCAAGGTAATGGGCGATGAAATCACCGACCGTATCGGTCTTGTTGATGGGATCGTGTTTCATGTCTTGGATTCCTCAGATGTGGCGGGACAGGCCGCCCGAAACTTCGAGCTGTGAACCGGTGATGTAGCTGGCCGCGCGCGACCCCAGAAAGGCGATGGCATGGGCGGCTTCCTCGGCCTCGCCCAGTCGGCCCAGCGGAATACCCTTCTTGCGCGCCAGCGCGCCGTACCATTCGGACCGGCTGACGGACTGGTCCTCGCGCTCGGCGAACCGCCGGGTCCACTGGCCCGATCCGATCAGCCCCATAAGCACGGAATTGACGCGCACCTGCGGGGCCAGTTCGACGGAAAGCGACTTCAGCAGGTTCTGCACCCCCGCCCGCGCCGAAGAGGTGCAGACCATATGCGGTTCCGGCTGGTAGGCCAGCAGCGAGTTGACGGCGACGACCGCGCCCTCTGCCTCCCGCAGCATCGGCAGGAAGGCGCGGAGGGGCAGGATCTGTGAAAAGAGCTTCAGCTCGTATTCCGCGCGCCAGTCGTCATCGCTGGTATCCGCGAAGGAGGAGATCCGCCCCTGCCCCGCGTTGTTGACCAGCAGATCGCATGTGCCGAACCGGGCCCGCACCTGTGAGGCGAA
>NZ_LWGH01000272.1:0-4995 GCF_001635395.1 Sulfitobacter sp. HI0129
GAAGATTGTTTCCGATATCTGTTTGATCCCGGAATAGATCGTACGCACCACCGGCGTCCGTTCCACCAGACTTTCCGCGAAGCGGATCATCGAACGCCCGATGATCCCCTTGGCGATCCAGCCCATAAGTATCGTGAAGAGGAAGAAGATCACGACGCCGAAGCCGCGCACGTTGACCTGCACGGACGGGTCGAGGCCGAGGAAATCCTGAATCAGCCGGTCCGGGTGATAGGCCTTGGGCACCAGCGGCAGCACGAAGCCGTCGATCCAGCCGATGACGCTCCAGATCAGCCAGAGCGTGAGCGCGACGGGGGCGATGACGACCAGACCCGTCAGAAACGAAGCGCGGATCCGCGCCACGAGACTGCGGCGCGTTGTGATCGGTTCTGGATCGAACGGGGTATTCATCTTGGGCGGTGCGTCCTGTTATTTTCGGTCAACAGGTAAGCGGTTTGTCCGGGGCCCACAATGGCAGCCGGTCAGCCTGCGACATTATCGTTGGACAACATAGCCAGTTGTGCCGCAATTTCAGCCGCGAGCCGTGCATTGTTGCGCACCAGCGCGATATTCGCGGTGAGCGAGCGGCCTTCCGTCAGTTCGAAAATCCGCTGCAGCAGATAGGGGGTCACGTCCTTGCCCGCGACGCCCGCAGCATCCGCGTCCTTCTGGGCGCGGGCGATGATCGGGTTCATCTCTTCGGCAGAAATTTCCGCCGAGGCGGGAATGGGATTTGCCACCAGTTGCCCGCCCGAAAGGCCGAGTGCCGCGCGCAAGCGGTGGGCCTTGGCGATCTCGCGCGGATCATCGAGGCGCAGGGGGGCTTTCAGCGGCGACTGCGCGCTCCAAAAAGCCGGGAAACTGTCCTGCCCGACGGCGATGACCGGCACGCCTTGGGTTTCCAGCACTTCGAGGGTCTTCGGTACATCGAGAATCGCCTTCGCACCCGCCGCGACGACGGTCACAGGCGTCCGGGCCAGTTCCATGAGGTCGGCGGAGATGTCGAAGCTTTCCGCAGCACCCCGGTGCACGCCGCCGACCCCGCCCGTGGCGAAAACCTCGATGCCGGCGCAGCGTGCGGCGATCATCGTCGCGGCGACGGTGGTCGCACCGGTTCCGCCCGCGCTGATGCAGACGGCCAGATCGGCGCGCGACAGCTTCGCGACATCTTTTGCCTGCGCGAGTCGGGAAAGCTGTTCATCATTTAGCCCGATGTGCAGCCGCCCATCCATCACGGCGATGGTGGCGGGCACGGCCCCGGCGGCGCGGATGTCACCCTCCACCTCGCGGGCGACTTCCAGATTCTGCGGATAGGGCATCCCGTGGGTGATGATTGTGCTTTCAAGCGCCACGACGGGGCGATTGTCACGCAGGGCGGCGGCGACCTCATCGCTCAGATGCAGGGGCAGGGCGGGGGCGGTCATATCTTGGTCTCTCCCGAAACATAGAGTGCGGCGGCTTTCAGGGCGTCTTCGAGCGCGTCGGCGCCCCGCCGCCCGCCAAGTTCTGCCGCGATATGCGCGGCCATGAAGGTATCGCCCGCGCCCGTGATCCGCGCGACCTGCACTTCGGGCGGCGACAGCGTATGCAGGCCCTTTTCGTCACCCACGGTGGCAGGCGCGCCGCCGTCGGTCACGACACAGCGGACCGCCCCGCGGGCCAGCAATCCTTCGGCTGCGGCGCGGGAGGTGGCAAAACCGGTCTGGCAGAGCAGGCCCGCCTCTTCGAGGTTGACATAAAGCGTGCCGCGCCGGGCCTGCATGAAGGGCGTCAGCCGCAATGCCTTGCCGGGGGAGGCGGGGGCAACGCGCAGATCGGCCTCCGCCAGCATGGCGTCGCGGGCGATCCGCGACAGCAGGTCGAGCGTCAGGTTCCCGTCCAGCGCTACGGCTCCGCGATAGGGCGCGGGCAGGGTGCCATCGGTGAAGGGGCGCAGTATCTTGTCGCCCGCCGCTTCCAGTGAATGGGCATCGGCAATAGCGGCGATCAGGCCGTTCGCGCCCTCCACCGCCATATAGCGATCCGTCGGCAGATCGTCGGAGCGGTAGATGAACGCGGTATCGAGGCCCCGCATCCGGCAGGCGGTGATCAATTCGTCGCCTTCGGCGTCACGGCCTACCGCGCTCAGCAAGGCAGGGGACAGGCCAAAGCGCGCCAGCGCCATCCCGATGTTCAGCGCCACACCGCCCGGCAACCGTGTGATGCGCCCCGGCATGTCAGAACCTTGCCGCATGGGGCTTTCGCAGCGTCCGATCACATCCCAGAGGACGGAACCGATGCAAAGGATATCGACAGGGGGCGCCATCCAGGCGGTTTAGCCGCACGCCGGGACGAAGCGCAAGCAGCCTTATTCGGCGGGCACGGCGAAGGTGAGCGAGGCCCAGAGCGTTTCATAAAGCGGCGCATCGGGGTCGCCCCCGGTATCGGGCGCATCGCGGATCACCACCGAATCCACCAGATAGGTCAGGCCGGGCGTGACCGGGAACCGGACGATCCCTTCGGCATCGGTGCGCAGTTTGGTCACCGTTACAGCGTCGGCTGCGTCGCGCTCATAGACTTCCACCTGCACATCGACGCGGGGGGCGCCTTCGTAGGTCAGGGCGACGGCCATCTCCTCCGCCGGAGCCAGCGTATAGGGATTGGTGAGCGCGACCAGTTCCGTCTCCAGCCCCATGGGGGCGTCGGAGCCATTGCCGTCACCCACGGCGATGAGCGCCTTGGAATGGCGGGTGTAGCTTTCCACGACCCTGTCCTGGTCGAGCCCCGCAGCCGCGTGTTCTTCGGACACCTGCGCGAAGTCCTTGTGTTCGGTAAAGCCCACGAACTTTTCCCATTCGGTGTAGATCACCCGGGCGGGTGCGGCTTCGTGCACCACGGTCAAAAGCCCGTCGCGCGGAGGCGACAGCATGGTCAGCGCGGGCGTGTCGCCCATGCGGGCCTGAACCGGTACGACGACGCCTTCGAAGGACAGGTCGAACCGGGTCGTCCGGTTCGGGAAATATGCGAGCTTGATGCCCTCGAAAATCTCGCCATTGCGCAGATTGACGGACATTTTCTGTCCCGGTTCAACCAGATACGAGGTTGCATCCAGCCAAAACTCATGGGCATCAACTGATTTAGCTGCAATAACACTGGCTAACACTAAGGCGAGACGGGACAGGGACATGCTGAATACTTTCTTTGGGTCATGGGCAAGGCTGACATGGGCCATGGTATTGTCAAGCGGGCTGGCTCTTTCGATCACACCTGCGTGTGCACATGAGGTGCAGCCGACAATCGCTGACCTGACCGTCGCCGAAGGCGCGGCAGAGCTTGTCATGCGGGTCAATCTCGAAGCGCTGCTGTCAGGGATCGACCTAGATACGGTGGTGGATACAAACGATGCGGCCGATGCGGACGTCTACGATGCCCTGCGCGCCCGCCCGCCGGAGGAAATCGCCGATCAGGCCGCGCGCCTGCTGGAGCGCTGGAACGATCTGCCGCTGCTGACGGTGGATGGCGCGCCGCTCATGCTGTCGACGGTTGCGATTTCGGTTCCCGAAAACGTGAATATCGAACTGCCCCGGATCTCGACCTGGGAACTGCGGGGCGAGGTCACGTCGGACCCGCAAAGCGCTACGGTCGCATGGCCCGATGGTTCCGGCGCGCTCGTCCTGCGCCAGCAGGGGGTGGAGGCCCCCTACACCGGCTATATCGAAGGCGGCGACACCACGCCCGAAATCAATCTGGACGGGGGCGATGCCCAAGGGGCAGGGGACGCGCTGCTGACCTATATTCCCGTCGGGTTCGATCACATCATACCGAAAGGTCTCGATCACATCCTGTTCGTCTTGGGGCTGTTCTTTCTGTCGGCGCATCTGCGTCCGCTGATCTGGCAGATCTCGGCCTTCACGCTGGCCCATACGGTGACGCTGGCGATGGGTGCGCTGGGCTGGGTCAACGTACCCGGCAGCATCGTCGAGCCGCTGATCGCGGCTTCCATCGTTTATGTCGCGGTGGAGAACGTCTTTCATTCGGGGCTGAACCGCTGGCGACCGCTGGTCATCTTCGGTTTCGGGCTGTTGCACGGGTTGGGCTTTGCCTCCGTGTTGGAGGAATTCGGCCTGCCCGAGGGCCAGTTCATTCCCGCGCTTATCGGTTTCAACATCGGGGTCGAAGTGGGCCAGGTCACCGTGGTGCTCGTGGCCGCCGCCTGCGTGTGGTGGGCGCTGCGGGTGTTGCGGGGCCGGGGACAGGTCAAACCGGCCATCCTGGGCTACGGCGTTCTGACCGTGCTGGCGCTTGCGGCGGCCTTCCTTCCATGGCCCGCGGCAGAAGTTCCGCCTGCGCTCTTCGCCCTGCCCATCGCGGCCCTTTTCGCGGCCTGCGGTCTGGCGCTGCAGTTCCGCGATGATGTGACCTTGCCCTACCGCCGCTTCGTGGCGGTGCCCTTCTCGCTCGCGATCGCGGCGGTCGGGGCCTATTGGTTCATCGAACGGGTGTTCCTCTAACCCGAGAGCCCCGCGCGCATGGCCTGCACCTTGCGGGCCAGCGCCTCGGCGGGGTTTTCCGCGCGCCAAAGCTCTTCGCCGATGCCGAAGAAGTCCGCGAAAGGCGCCAGCCGGGTGAGCGCGGCGTCATCCAGACCACCTTCGGCCACGACCGGCACTTCGATAACCTGCGACCACCATTCGAACAGGTCCGTTTCGGCATAGCTGCCGTCATCCAGCGCGCTGGCGCTGGCCGGTCCAAAGGCGATGTAATCGGCACCGGCTTCGCCCGCCGACATGCCGTCATGGCGTGAGGTGCCGCAGAACGCGCCCACAATCGCATCCTCGCCCAGCGTCTTGCGCGCATGGCGAACGGACCGCGCGGCATCGCCCAGATGCACACCATCAAGCCCGAGCCGTTCGGCCAGCAGCGTGTGGTCGGAAATGACGAGCGCCACGTCGCGGGCATGGGTCACTTCGCGCAGGGCATCGGCGGCGCGCGACAGGCGGTCTTCGTCCCGGGTGGAAA
>NZ_LWGH01000273.1:0-9543 GCF_001635395.1 Sulfitobacter sp. HI0129
GTGCGATGGACGTGACCAAGCTGCTGTTGCCTTACGAGCCGACAGATGTGATCAACGAGCTGGCGGCCTACAAGGCCGAGAACCCGGATTTCAACATCACGCACGTCCACTTCTTTCCGCTGGGCGGCATCAAGACCAACGCCAACTGGGCCATGGAAAACGGCGGTCGCTCCGCCGCCCCGGCCAACGCATCCTGAAGGACTGACCGCACATGACAAGAACCGTCGTCGAATCCAAAACGAAAACCGCGATCATCGGTTTCGACCAGCCCTTTTGCGTGATCGGCGAACGGATCAACCCGACGGGCCGCAAGATCCTGTCCGAAGAACTGGAACGCGGCGATTTCAGCCGCGTGGAATCCGATGCCATCGCCCAGGTCGCGGCGGGGGCCACCGTGCTCGACGTGAACTCCGGTGCGGTCTTTTCCAACAAGATGGCCGAAGACCCCCGCTATGCGGACAACAACTTCGTCGAACCGACATTGATGCCCGAACTGATCAAGGTCGTCCAATCGGTCGTCGATGTGCCGATCTGCATCGACAGCTCCGTTCCCGGCGCGCTTGAGGCGGGGCTCGAAGCCTGCGAAGGCCGCCCGCTGCTCAACTCCGTCACCGGAGAGGAAGAGCGGCTCGAACTCGTCCTGCCGCTGGTCAAGAAATACAATGTGCCGGTCGTGGCGATCTCCAACGACGACACGGGCATCTCCGAAGACCCGGACGTGCGCTTCGCCGTGGCCAAGAAGATCGTGGAGCGTGCGGCGGATTTCGGCATTCCCGCCCATGACATCGTCGTCGATCCGCTGGTCATGCCGATCGGCGCCATGGCCACGGCCGGTCATCAGGTCTTTACCCTCGTGCGCCGCCTGCGCGAGGAACTGGGCGTCAACACGACCTGCGGTGCTTCGAACATCTCCTTCGGGCTGCCCAACCGCCACGGGATCAACAATGCTTTCCTGCCCATGGCCATGGGGGCGGGGATGACCAGCGCCATCATGAATCCGGTAGCTGTCCCGCTCAACGCCGCCAAGATCGCCGAAAAACGCGCCGAGGTGGAAGCCGCCGGTGTCGTTCTGCCCGAAGGCATGGACGATGAAACCTTCCTTCAGCTGTTCAACTTCGGCTCCACCAAGCCGAAGGCCGGCAAGGAGATGGAGGCCATCCGCGCCGCCAACTTCCTGTTCGACCGCGACCCCCATGGGACAGAGTGGATCAAGTTCAACAAGGTGGCGCCGAAGGCCGGCCACGAAGGCCGGGGCCGCGCAGGCCGCACAGGCGGACGCCGCCGCGCCTGACGCCGAGGCGGCCAACGGAGCGGTCCAATACCGCGCAATGGCCGCCCCGAACACCATTCGCCGGGCAGTTTTTTCTTGCCATGCAGGGACTTGCCCGTTGAAATACCCCCGGTAAAACACGGGGGTCCATGTGCCGCGACTGACAATCTGGCTGACAGGCCTCGCCGTGACGCTTGCCATGGCATTGCTGCTGATCATGGCACCGCCCTTCGTGAAGACGCTGCGCAACGCGGTCTTTGACAGCTACCAGCGCGCCGCCCCCCGCACCCGCGACCCCGCTGCCCCCGTTCATGTGGTGGATATCGACGAAGCTTCGCTGCGCGAGTTGGGTCAATGGCCTTGGCCGCGCACCTTCGTGGCGGAACTGACGGACCGTCTCTTTGCCTCGGGCGCCGTGGCCGTGGGCTTCGATATCCTTTTCACCGAACCTGACCGCACCTCGCCCGATGCGGTGCTGCGCAACATGCAACGCTTCGCGCGCGGCACGGCGCGGCTTCCTGCCGATCTTGCCGGGCAGAACAACGACGAGAACCTCGCCGCCGCCATCGCCGGTCGCCCGGTCGTCCTCGCCCTAGCCGGGGCGCCGCGCGGCGAGGTGCCCGCGCCCAAGGCGGGTATCTCCTTCACCGGGGCGCGGCCCGACAGCGCGGTCACCTCCTATCCCGGCGCGCTCGCTCCCTTGCCTGTACTCACTGATGCGGCAGCGGGCCTCGGCGTGATCAGCCTTGGTGCGGGAAACGACGGCATTTCGCGCGGGGTGCCCATGGTCGCGCGCATGGGCGACCGGCTGATGCCGTCGCTGGCGGCGGAGCTTTTGCGCGTGGCCCAGGGGGCGCGCAGCCATATCCTAAAGACCAGCGAAGCCTCGGGCGAGGTTTCGGGCGGCACGGCCCGCGTGGTGGCCATGCGCACGGGCGGTGCGGAATACCCGCTCGACGGCAACGGCGAGCTTCGGCTGCATTTCACCGAAGAGACCGAGAACCGGATGACCCCCGCCCATCTGGTGCTGAACGATACCGCCCTGCCCGGCCTGCAACCGGCCATCGCCGGGCGGATCATCCTTGTCGGCTCAAGCGCGCAGGGTCTTTTCGACCTGCGCCGGACACCCCTGTCGGCGAGCGTGCCGGGCGTGTTGCTGCAGGCCGATGTTCTCGAACAGGTGCTGGCGCAAACCTTCCTGACACGGCCTGACTGGATGCCGGGGTTAGAGCTGGTGCTGCTGCTTCTGGCCGGGCTCACCGTTACGTTCCTCTGCACGAAGGACAAGCCGATGGCGGCGCTCATCGGGCTCGCCGTCCTCGGCATTGCGGCGGCCCTTGGCGGGTGGCAGGCCTTTGCGCGGGCGGGTCTGCTGTTCGATCCGTCGCTGATCGTGATCACCGGTTTCGCGACGCTCCTGCCCGGCTCGGCATTGGGGCTCATCGGCAAGGAGCGGATGCGCGCCAAGATACGCAGCCGCTTTGCCTATTTCGTGCCCGGCACGCTGGTGGATGAAATCGCCGCCGATCCGGGCCATGCCCTGACCCCCAACGGTGCCTCGCGCGAGATGACGGTAATGTTCGTCGACATGCGGCGGTTTTCCACGGTGACGGAAAAGATGTCGCCCGAAGACGTCGTGCGCCTGCTCAACCGCTACCTCGGTGCGGTCTCGGACGCGATGATGGAACATGGGGCCACGATCGACAAATATATCGGCGATGCAATCATGGCCTTCTGGAACGCCCCCCTCCCGCAGGCGGACCACAGGGCGCGCGCGCTTGCCACGATCTTCGCCATCGAGGACCACGTGGCGGAAGCCAACGCGCTGCTGGAGGCCGAAGGCCTGCCTGCTGTCGGCATCGGGTTGGGGATCAACACGGGGCAGGCTTTCGTCGGGCTCATGGGCTCGCGCGACCGGCTGTCCTATACCTGCGTGGGCGACAGCGTGACCCAGGCCGCACGGTTCGAAGGGCTGACCCGGCTCTATGGTACGATCAATTGCGTGGGGGCCGATACCGTGGCCGCCCTGCCCGACGACATGCGCAGCGTGATGCTGGACAAGGTGGTGGTAAAGGGCCGCAAGGAACCCGTCGCCCTGCATACGGTCTACAAGGCTGAAAACACGGAATTTCACGCCGCTGCCAAAAGCTTCGAGGACGCGCGCAACGCCTATCTCGCCCGGGAATGGGACCGCGCGTTGGAGCATCTGGCCGCCCTCTCCGCCCGGCAGGTCACAGGGTTCGAGACCGACAGGCTTGCCGATCTATATCGGGAGCGTATCGCGGTCCTGCGGAATACCGATCTGCCCCCGGAGTGGGACGGCACATTCGTGGCGGACAGCAAGCGGGGCTGAACGGAAAACCGGCGCGACATGTATCGCGCCGGTGCATAGCGACTGAGCAGTCGCCGAAAACGTTCTAGAACAGCGGGCCGCTGATGACGGGCGTTGATTCCGAGCCGAAGATGTTCCCGATACGGGTGCCGAAGATATCCGTATTCTCGTTGCCGGTGGCTCCGCGTGCGCCTTGCGTCGAAAGCGGCGCGTCCCCCGG
This sequence comes from Sulfitobacter sp. HI0129, assembly GCF_001635395.1. Lineage (NCBI taxonomy): Bacteria > Pseudomonadati > Pseudomonadota > Alphaproteobacteria > Rhodobacterales > Roseobacteraceae > Sulfitobacter > Sulfitobacter sp. HI0129. Next base: position 3,823 of record NZ_LWGH01000273.1, read on the forward strand.
CTCCACCGCTGTGCGCACACCGGCGGGCACCGAACGGCGCGCGAGCGTCGTCGGCGGGGTCCCGTCTATCCGCGTCAGCGCGGTGGAGAGGTATTGCTGCGACACCTGGCCCGAATAGCCTGCCTCCGTCAGAACGCCGCCCGGGCGGTTGGTGCAGCTGCGCCCTGTCCCGGTGGTGATGCACATTTGCTGGCCCATCAGGAACACGGCGATGGTGCGCCCGTTGATAAAGCTGACCAGCGCGGAGGATCCGCGAATACCCAGCGTCGCCGTGGGCGTGGTGATGGTGGCCTCCTGCGCCTCGCTGGTGGCGCCGCCCACGAACCGCAGGGCGCCTTGGGCCAGTTTGATGCCCATGGTGCCGCTGCCCCCGGCGGGGTCATAGACGAAGCGGTCCAGCACGATCAGGCTGGACGGTGCGACCGACAGGGTCGTCTGATCGTCGAAAAGCAGCTGGCCGCGCGCGGTGGCGGTCGTCGCGACCTCATCGTCCTGCACGACTCCCGCGCCGAGGCCAAGCTCCCGCGCGGCGTTCTGCCCCGGCGCGGTGGCGCGCATGTTGGGATCGAGAGAGGCGACCACTCCGATCTGCTGGGCGGTGGCACCATGCCCGGACAAAGATACCCAGAGCGCGGCGACAAGAGATGTAAGTTTAGGGGCCATCTTCAAAACTCCAGACCAACGGACAGGGACACGAGCGTTTCATCGACCTCCAAACCGGCGACATTGCTCGACCGGTCGAAATACTGAACCTGCGGCTCGACGTAGAAATCCTGCGTAAAATAGGCGCGCAGGGCGGCCCCGATCTGGCGCGTTTCGTCTTCACGGGTCGTTGCGAATTCTTCCTCGTCATATTGGACAAAGGCGCTCACCACCCAGTCGCGCGGGCCCAGGCGGGTGCGGAAGCTGTGCGCCATGTCCAGCCGCAGCGCCGCTTCGTCACTGTCAAAGGCGGGCTGGTCCATGTCATGGGTGCGCGCGAAAAGCGTCGCGCGCAGGCGGGTATCGTTGGACAGGGCCCAGACCGCGCCGATCCGTCCTTCGGCATAGCTACCGTCCACATCGGGGATGTTGTAGGTGATGCGCCCGCCCTCGGCGCCCGCGAAGATCGACCAATTGGCCGAGAGCGCATTGTCATAGACCGCCCCGAGGCCGAGCGATGTGCGGTCTTCCGTTATCTGGTCATCATCGACCGCGCGGAACGACAGATAGGGGCGCAGGGTCGGCCCGAAGCGATCCCCGTTGAGGCTGAAAATCGGGCCCGTGGTGATCCGACCGGAGGTCTGACCGAGCGGCGTGCCCGACCCGAATTCGGCAAGGTCGATACGGATGCCCGTAACCCAGTCACGGCGTGTCGCCCCCCCCATGTCGATCCGGTGCGTGAGTGAGAGCGTTCCCACCGTCCCCGTTTCGCCCAAGTCGGACAGATGCGCAGCACCGATTTCCACGTAGCCGGACAGGGACTGGCGCTGCCGCCGCTCGCGCGTGGCGTCACGGTAGGCCGCAGCTTCCTGCGCCTCCTGCGGGGTCAGCGCGCCAGACCGCTGGAGGATCGTGAAGTGATACTGCGCCACCTCGTAGGACCCCAGCGCGAAATAGGCCTGCGCCAGTTGCAACCGCGCATCCACGGAAGCGGGATCGCGGTCCAGCACCCGTTCCAGAACCGAAACCGCGGCTTCGTAGTCGCGCAGTTCGACGGACATTCTGGCATATTGCAAGGCCAGCGCGTCATTCGTAGGCGCGGCCTTCAATCGCAGGAACAGCGCGTCCCTTTCAGCGGGTGTCGCCGCATGGAGCGCCGTGACGGAAAGTGCAAGCGACAGGACAGATGCTGACGCGCGAAGGAATCTCTTCATAAAACAGACCTCTGAAAAACCACAGAGATCTGGCCACGGGTCGAACCGCTCTGTCAACTTTCGCGGTAGGGCAGCCCGCGAAAAACGAGAATGTGGCTTTTCTGTGACAAAGTCCTATCGCGTCAGCAGCCCGTTCAGGTCGAGCAGTTCCTCGAAGAGGCCCGAGTGGTCCCTTTCGGCCCCGTCGAGTTCCGACAGATAGCGCGCGTAGCGGTCCCGCGTCTGGCGCACTGTGGGCAAATCGAGTTCACCCGCTTCGGACAGGACGTTTTCCATATCCTTCAACTGCAACCGGGCCGGGCCGCCGGGGGTGAAGTCCCGCTGTTGCATCCGCGCTCCGTGAAGCTGCAGAACCGTGCTGTCCGCGAAACCGCCGCGCAGGGCTTCGCGCACGCCCGCGGGATCGGCCCCGCCGCGTTCCAGCAGCAGCGTCGCCTCCGCCACCGCGGCGATGGCGATCCCCACGATGGCCTGATTGGCGAGCTTGGCAAGCTGCCCTGCGCCCACCGGCCCCACCCGCGTCGGTCGGCCCATGGTGGCCAGCAGCGCGCGGGCCTTCTCGAAATCCTCCGGCGCGGCGCCGGCCATGATCGCGAGTGTTCCCGCCTCTGCGCCGCCCGGCCCGCCGGACACCGGCGCATCGATGAAGCCGACATCGATTCCCAAAAGCCGTTCGGCGGCGGCGCGCGCTTCGCCCGGGCGGGCGCTCGACATATCGATCCAGAGCGTTCCGGGGCGCAGCGCCTTTTGCAACGCCTCTTCTTCCAGCAGCGCCAGCAGCGCCTTGCCGTCCGACAGCATGCTGATGACGAAATCCGCCTGCTCGACCGCTTCGGCGGGGGTCTGCGCCGCCGAAATCCCCGCGTCCGCCAGCGCCCGCGCCTTCGCCGCCGTGCGGTTCCAGGCGGTCACCTGATAGCCCCCCGCCGCGATGTTCCGCGCCATCGGCGCGCCCATCAGCCCGGTGCCCAGAACGGCGATGTTCTGTGTCATGGCCGCGACCTCGTCAAAATGGTGGGTTGGGGTTTCTGCATCATTCGCTCCCTTCCGGATCGGTTTGCCCTGCCCCTGGCGGAGCAAGGGCTTTCTCCGGCACTATCTTGCTCAACGCGGCCCTGACCATGCGGCAACCCACACCGGCAGGCTCCCCGGACATCACATGCCGAGCGCTTCCTTGTACATCTCCAGCACCGCCTCTTCTTCGGCGATATCGTCCTTGTCGCGCTTGCGCAGGGCGATGACCTTGCGCAGGACCTTTGTGTCGTAACCGCGGGCCTTGGCTTCGGCCATGACTTCCTTTTGCTGTTCGGCAAGGTCCTTCTTTTCGGCATCCAGCCGTTCGATCCGTTCCACGAACTGGCGCAATTCATTCGCCGTCACGCGGTAGGTCGCATCGCCCGCATCCTCGATCACGTCGGGGTTGGTGGCCGTGTCGCTCATCTGTCGCTCCTGCTCTGGTGGTTGCGCCTGACTATCCAAGCGCCCGCTCCGTCGCAAGACGGACTTGCGGGGTGGCGGCATATCCTCTACCCCGCCCGCAAAGGGGAGATGCCACAGAATGCCGCTTTTCGAAATCCTCGTCTGGGTCGGGACGGCCCTGTCCCTTCTGGGTCTGGCCGGGTTGATCTGGTCCATCGTCAAGGTCGCGCGGGCCAAGCGCGCCGCACTGGACGATGCGCAGTTGCGGGCCGAGATCCGCGCAGCCCTGCCGCTGAACCTCGGCGCGCTGTTCCTGTCGGTGATCGGACTGATGATGGTGATCGTGGGCGTCTTCCTTTCCTGACCCATCGCAGCGCGCCGTCTGGCGGCAGTCCGCCGAAGCCGGTCCGTGCCCCTCTGCATAAGACTGGACAGTTGCCGGGCGACATCCTAATCCACTGCCATGGAAATGCGTCGCCTCACCCCCCGCTATTACGTCTCGCCGCAGATCGCGGCAGAGGACATGCCCGCCCTGCGTGACGCCGGCATCACCCGCATCCTGTGCAACCGCCCCGACGCCGAAGTGCCGCCGAGCCAGCAGGCCGCCGCCATCCGCGCCGCCGCGACGGAAGCGGGGATCGGTTTCGCCGAAGTTCCCCTCACCCATCAGACCATGGTGCCCGACGTCATTGCCCGCAATCGCGCCGAAGGGGTGGAAACTAATGAAACGGTGCTGGCCTATTGCGCATCGGGCACCCGGTCGACCATCGCTTGGGCGCTGGGTCAGGCGGGCCAACTGCCGGCAGACGATATCGTCGCATCGGCGCGGGCGGCAGGGTATGATCTGGAAAACCTGCGCCCCATGCTCGGCGCCTCCTTCACCGCGGACTGAGGCCCAGCCCGGACTGGCGCGGTGGGTTAGCCCACACGCTGCATATCCCCGACCCGCGCTTTCGGGGCCTCGGCCTGCCCTGCGGGCAGCCGCACGCGGAAGGCAGTGCCGTCGCCCCCCTCCACCAGATCGATATGCCCGCCCAGCCGCGTCATGATCTCGCGGCAGATCGAAAGCCCCAGCCCCGCGCCATCGCCCGCGTCGCCTGTGCGCATCAGGCGGGTGAACTTCTCGAACACCAGCGCGCGGTCCTGCGGGGCGATGCCCGCCCCGTTGTCGAGGAATATCACGTCGATCCAACCATCGTGCCGTGCTGTTGAAATCCGCAGCCGCGGCGCGGCGCTGACACAGTATTTCTGGGCATTAGTCACAAGGTTGATGAAAACCTGCGCGAGCCGGTCCGGATCGGTGAGAAACCCGAGGTTCTCCTCCGCCGGGTCGCGTTCAATGGTCAGGGGCCGCGTGGCGCCCGTCTGAGCGGTCGTGACCGCGTGATCCAGCACGTCGCCCAGGGTGCAGCGCGCCAGATTGAGCGTGACCTGCCCGTTTTCCAGCACCGACAGATCCAGCAGATCATCCAGCAGGCGGGTCAGGCGCAGCGCTTCGGTATGGATGATGGAGGCATAGCGCGTCTTGTCCTCAGCGCTCAGCCGGTCGGTATCGCGCAGGATCTCCGAAAAGGAGCGGATGGAGGTCATCGGGGTGCGCAGCTCGTGACTGATCTGGCTCAGGAAGTTGTCCTTTTGCAGCGAGAGTTGGGTCAGCTTCTCGTTCGCCGCGCGCAACTGGGCGGCGGTTTCAACCAGCTCCCGGCTCTTGGCTTCCAACTGGCTGGAATATTCGAGCATCTGCGCGGATTCGTCCGCCACCGCCAGCAGGTCCTGCACAGAAACCGAGGCGCCCCCCACGATCTGCGCCACCATGGCATGCGCCGTTGCGGCCCCCACGGCACCGGCCAGTTCACGCTCCAGCGCCTGAACGAAATCGGGCGTGGGCTCCGGCAGCGTGCCCGCGCCCCCCTGCCGCTGCGCCCAGTGCCGGAAAAAGACCTGAGCCTCCCGCGCGCCGAGGATCCGCTGCGCCATGATCATCAACTCCTCGCTTCCGGCCACGCTGGCGGTCCAGCTTCGGGTCGGGCGGGAATGGTCCAGCACGTTGACGAATTGCGCGCCCTGCAGCCGCTCCACCGGGTCGGGAAAGGTGAAGATCGACACCAGCCCGAAGACCAACGCATTGAGCGACAGGCTCCAGACCACCGCATGAACGGTCGGATCAAGCCCCTCGATCCCGAAAAGCGCCTGTGGCCGCAGCCACCCCAGCCCCAGCACGCCTTCTGCGAATATGCCCGCTGACAGCGCCACGCCTTCGCCGAAACTGGGCAACAGCATGGTGAACATCCACAGCGCGAAACCGGTGGCCAGACCGCTCAGCGCCCCGGCGCGCGTTGCCCCGCGCCAGAAAATGCCGCCCAGCAGCGCCGGCAAGAACTGTGCCACCCCGCCGAAGGAGATCAGACCGATCGCCGCCAGCGCGCCGCTGCCCCCCGAGGCCCGG
>NZ_LWGH01000274.1:0-6966 GCF_001635395.1 Sulfitobacter sp. HI0129
CCCAAGCTCCAGAACGCTTTCGCGGGCCTCCGCAGGCACCGCAGCTGCCAGCAAGACCGCGTCAATTCCCGCCCGGTAGCCCCGTTTCGGTTGCCACAGGTGGACCCGCCCGCCCAAGAAAGCATCAAGGCTCAGGTCTTCGTCGTTATTTGCGGTCACAGGCCGAGGGGGATCTCGTTATCCCGCAACACCCGAAGCGCCGCGTCGTGGTCTTCGGGGCGCACCATCAACCTGCGCGGGAATATTCCGATCCCTCCTTCAAGTACGCTCATGTTTACGTCCATCTCGAAGCAGTCTATATCCTCGCCCTGCAGAAGGGCAGTGGCGAAAGCGATGATCGTAAGGTCGGTGGAGCGCAGAAGTTCCTTCATGTCTGCGATTTAGGCACCGGCCGCGCTGTTGTCGAGTATCACGGTAGGAAAGCGCGATGGAAAACGATACCCGCATGAAACCGCACGATCGCCTTGCCGAACATCTCTCAAACGATATGGATGCCGTGGGCAGCCTGATCCGCGCGCGCATGGCGTCGGAACACGCGCCCCGGATCCCGCAGGTCACCGCCCATCTGGTCGAAGCGGGCGGCAAGCGGCTGCGCCCGCTCCTGACGCTCGCGGCGGCGCGGCTTTCCGGCTACGAGGGGCCTTACCACGTGCATCTTGCCGCGACGGTGGAGTTCATTCACACCGCGACCCTGCTGCATGATGACGTGGTGGACGAAAGCGCGCAGCGGCGCGGACGACCAACGGCGAACCTGCTTTGGGACAACAAGTCTTCCGTGCTCGTGGGCGATTACCTCTTTGCCCGCAGCTTTCAGTTGATGACCGAAACCGGCTCCATGCAGGTGCTGAACATCCTTGCCAACGCGGCGGCGACGATCGCCGAAGGCGAGGTGCTGCAACTGACGGCGGCGCAGAACCTCGCGACGGATGAAAGCGTCTATCTCCAGATCGTCCGGGGCAAGACCGCGGCACTGTTTTCAGCCGCGACAGAGGTGGGCGGCGTGATCGCGGGTGCACCGGCGGATCAGGTGCGCGCGCTGTTCGCCTATGGCGATGCGCTGGGGATCGCTTTCCAGATCGCGGACGATCTGCTGGATTACCGGGGCGACGCGCAAACGACCGGAAAGAACATCGGGGACGATTTCCGCGAACGCAAACTCACCCTCCCGGTGATCAAGGCCGTGGCCGCCGCAACGCCCGAGGAGCGTGAGTTCTGGGTCCGCACCATCGAGAAAGGTCGCCAGCAGGATGGGGACCTCGATCAAGCACTGGCGTTGCTGAAGCGGCATGGCGCGCTGGACGCGACGGAGGCGGACGCAAGGGGCTGGGCCCGCAAAGCGGTGACGGCACTGGACGCTCTGCCGGATCATCCGATCCGTGGCATGCTGGCGGAACTCGCCGATTACGTGGTCAGCCGTCTGAACTGATCATCGGGGCGGCAGCCACCCACCAGCGCGGCTGAACCTTCGCGATGCAGTCAGCGGCAGCGCGGGCTTGCGCTGCGCTTTCATAAAGACCGAAGCATGTCGCCCCGGAGCCGGACATCCGCGCCAGCGCCGCGTCCTTCAACGCCTCGAGGCAGAGGCTGATTTCGGGCAGGGTCGCCCGGGCTGGCGCTTCCAGATCGTTGCGCTGCGATGCGAGCCAATCCGCGAAGGTTGCGAAATTCGCGAAGGCAGGGATGGCTTCCATCGGTGCGTTGAGCTTGCATTGCAGTTCCGCGAAAACCTGTGGCGTGGCCAGCGGCTCGCCCGGATTGACCAGCACGATCCAGCAGGGCGGCAAGGGCCTCAGCGGGGTCAGCACCTCCCCCACCCCTGTCATGCGCTGGGGGCCGTCCTGCAGGCAGACCGGCACATCGGCCCCCAAAGTGGCGGTATCCTGTGGCACGGGAAGCCCCCAATGCGCGCCGAGCGCCCGCAGGGTGGCCGCGGCATCGGCCGAGCCACCGCCGATCCCCGCCGCGGCGGGCAGGTTCTTCGTCAGCCGCAGCGCGGCACCCCGGCCTGTACCTGCATCAAGCAGTTCCGCAGCCCGGATCACCAGATTGCGCGCGTCCAGCGGCACACCTTCGGCAAATGGGCCATCGACCGAAAGTGTGAGATCCTCCGCCGGTGTCACCTGAAGCCGGTCGCCGATCTTCGCCCGCACGACCAGAGAATCGAGCAGGTGGTAGCCGTCAGGGCGTTGGCCGGTGACATGAAGGGTCAGATTGATCTTTGCCCATGCGTCTTCCGCCCGGGGCAGGCCGACCGCGCTGGGATCGATCCCGCCATTCTGTTGCGTCATTTCCGCGCGCTTACCTTCAGCGGCGGCGCGCCCTCTTCGGCCAGCACCGCGTCAAGCCCGATGTCGAGCTTGCGGCGAATGCGCTCAGCGTCCGCTTCGGTATCGGATCCTTCATCGTCGATGAAGGAAAGCGCCCGGCGCCATTGGAACTGCGCCTCGCGTTCGCGCCCCACGGCCCAGTAGACATCCCCCAGATGATCGTTCACCACCGGGTCGATAGGCACGAGTTCGACGGCGCGTTCCATCTGCTCCACCGCTTCGTCATAGCGACCGAGGCGATAGAGCACCCAGCCGAGGGAATCCACGATGTACCCTGAATCGGGCGAGGCGGCGACCGCACGCTCGATCATGTCCAGCGCCTCGTCGAGGTTGCGCTGCTGTTCGACCAGCGAATAGCCAAGGTAGTTCAGCACCTGCGGCTGTTCGGGGTTGATCTCCAGCGCGGAGCGGAAATCCTTTTCCGCAGCCGCCAGATCGCCGAGCCGTTCATAGGCGATGCCGCGCGAATAGAAGAGCAGCCAACGCGTGCGCAGCCCCTCCCCCGTTGCAGCCAGTGCGCGATCATAGGCGTCGATGGCGGCGGTATATTCTTCCTTCGCGCGCAGCATGTCGCCCAGCGTCGAATGCACGACGGCAAGATCACCGTGGATCCGGGTGAGCTGTTCGAGCACCTGGATGGCCTCCTCCTCCTCGCCCAGACGGCGCAGCGCATCCGCGCGGCCCAGTTCGGCAACGTGGTAGGCCGGATCATCCGAAGGGACTTCCTTGTACTCGCGGATGGCGAGGCCGTATTGCTCCAGATTTTCCAGCAGATCCGCTGTCAGCAACAGGGCATCGATGTGATCGGGCCGCAGGTAGCGGGCAATACGCGAATAGAGCAGAACGTAGTAATCCCCCGCCGCCTCGCTGCGCAGAACCGAGGCGAAGGTATAGAAAATCTCGGCGATGCCGGCGGTTACATCAGGCACTTGGCTGTAGGGAAAGGGCTTTTCCGCCTCAAGCGCTGCGACAAGCTCTTCCAGCTCGGGGTCGGTGCTTTCGCCGAAGTTAAGCTCCAGCAGGTCCAGTGCGTCTTCATAGCGGCCAAGCTGGCCCAGCACCTCGGCCCGGACGAGGATACCCCGGCGCGTCTGGGCAACGGAACCTGCGAGATCGTCTTCGAAAATCGCTTCCGCGCCCTCGAAATCGCCGACAGACGCAAGCGCCAGCGCGCGATGGTAATTGACGAAGCCCTGCATACCCGCTTCGGCGCTCAGTGCGTCGAACTGGGCGAGGGCCGCGGTCATGTCGCCCGCCCCCATATGCGCCCAGGCCCGGACAAGCCCGTCGACCCACGGGCCGATGCCGGATTGGTCCGGGTCACTGTCAAGCAGGGTGCGGTAATCACCATCCTTTGCCCAGCCCGCGATCAGCAGCATATGGGCGATCTGGCTGCGCTGGCCTTCTTCGTCCAGCGCCTTGGCCAGGGGCAGTGCCTTTTCGATCTGCCCGAGCGAAAGGTAGGACAGCGCCGCGCTTTCCATCAGCTCGACGTTCTGCGGATCCTCCCGAAGGGCCTCCGCGTAGAAGCGGGCCGCCATGCGGAAATCGCTGCGCACCGCGGCGTGACGCCCGGCGAGGTAAGCGCCGGATGCGGCCTCCGCCATTGCGGTGGTGCCCAGCGTCACTGAAAGCGCCGCGGCACAGGCTGTCGTGAAAAGGGTGCGTAACATCAGGGCTGCCTCGCTCATGCTTTGACGCAAAGCTATCATTTTCACGCCTGACCGCAACGCCGCAAAGGTCTACCGCGAGGGCGCGCGCCGATATCGGCGAATACCCGCAACGCGCTGGGGCGGAATGATCGGGCCGCGCAAGACGATCTGCCTTCGCGGCCCGGCCCGTTACATGTTGGGGTAGTTCGGTCCGTCACCGCCCTGCGGCGTTGTCCAGACGATGTTCTGCGCCGGATCCTTGATATCGCAGGTCTTGCAGTGAACGCAGTTCTGGAAGTTGATGACGAACTTGGTATCCGCCCCCTCGCCCACGAATTCGTAAACCCCCGCCGGGCAATAGCGTGCCGAAGGGCCTGCGTATTTGGGCAGGTTGTGTTCCACCGGGATACTCGGGTCCTTGAGCTTCAGATGCGCAGGCTGGCTTTCTTCGTGGTTTGTGAACGAAAAGGCGACGTTCGTCAGCCGGTCAAAGGAAAGCTTGCCGTCCGGCTTGGGGTAGTCGATCTTCTTGTGCTTGTCGGCCGGTTCGGTTGCTTCCGCATCCGACTTGCCGTGCTTCAGCGTGCCCAAGAGCGAAAAGCCCATGGTGTTGGTCCACATGTCGAAGCCCCCGAGCGCAAGGCTGGCGGTAAGGCCGTATTTCGACCAGAGCGGTTTGACGTTGCGCACTTTCTTCAGATCACCGCCGATCGCGCCATTGCGTACTTCGGCTTCGTAGTCATTCAGCTCATCCGCAGACCGGCCTGCCTTGATGGCCTCGTGCGCCGCCTCTGCCGCGGCCTTGCCGGACAGCATGGCGTTATGGTTGCCCTTGATCCGCGGCACGTTGACCATGCCGACTTCGCAGCCCAGCAGCGCCACCCCGGGCGCCACCATCTTGGGCATGGACTGATAGCCCCCCTCGGTGATCGCCCGCGCGCCATAGGCCACGCGCTTGCCGCCCTCCAGAAGCTCGGCGACCATCGGGTGGTGCTTGAACCGCTGGAATTCCATGTAGGGAAAGACATGCGGGTTCTTGTAGCCAAGGTGCACGACGAAACCCACGTAGACCTGATTGTTGTCGAGGTGGTAGATAAAGGAACCGCCGCCCGCGTTGCTGCCCAGCGGCCAGCCCATGGTATGGGTCACGGTGCCTTCGCGGTGCTTGGCGGGATCGATTTCCCAGATTTCCTTCATGCCGAGCCCGTATTTCTGCGGCTCTTTCCCCTTGGCGAGGTCGAATTTCTCGATCACCTGCTTGCCGAGGCTTCCGCGCACACCTTCGGACAGGAAGACGTATTTGCCGTGCAACTCCATCCCCGGCTCATAGCCCGCACCCTTGGTCCCGTCGCTTTCGATGCCGAATTCACCCGCGACGACGCCCTTAACCTCTCCGTTCTCGCCGTAGACGAGTTCGGAACAGGCCATGCCGGGGAAGATTTCGACACCGAGCGCCTCGGCCTGTTCGGCCATCCAGCGGCAGACATTGCCCATGGAGACGATGTAGTTGCCGTGGTTGTTCATCAGCGGTGGCATGGGGAAGTTGGGGATGCGCAGCTTGCCCGCTTCGCCCAGCATGTAGAAATTGTCTTCCTTCACCTCGACGGTGACGGGGGCGCCCTTTTCCTTCCAGTCCGGCATCAGCGCGTCGAGGCCACAGGGATCGAGCACCGCACCGGAGAGGATGTGCGCGCCGACCTCTGAACCTTTTTCGAGAACGACGACGTTGCAATCCGCATCCAGTTGCTTCAGCCGGATCGCAGCCGACAGGCCGGCAGGCCCGGCGCCGACGATCACAACGTCATATTCCATCGCTTCGCGTTCAAACTCGGACATATCCGGTGCTCCCTCGGATCAAAACATTTGGATTTGGCTAAACCACGGCAGTGAACTTTGCAATCGCGACACCGCGTTAAACCCCCTGCGGCCCTTGGCGGGACCCGTTCAGCCACGGCCCGATCACCCGTGATGAAAGCTCCATCTGCGCATCGCCATGGCGAAGATGATGCACCAGATCACCGCCACGATACCGAGGAACCGCTCAAACGCGCCATCGATCGAGGTCGGCAGGTTGAAGAAGACCGGCGTGCCGACCAGCCAGATAATCGCCGACACCCGCGACGACACGATGACCCCGCGCCCGAACCGGTGCCCGCGAAAACCGAGGATCGAAAAGGCCGTGATGAAAAGAGCCCCCAGCGCGTAGACGACATAGATATGGATGACGATGCCTTCCTTATCGCCGTCCCCGTATTCGTTGCGGGCCGCGATGATCGTAACGCAAAGCGCAAGCAGCACGAGCGTATAGACCAGCACCGACCACGCGCGCGATCCGTCATGCAGATGAGCGGCAGCCAGGGACAGGCAGATCAGCGCCGCCGCGAAAGCATAGAGCGTGACATCCTGAATGATCTCGTATCTGCCAGCGGCAAGGTCACTGACGGTGTCTGCGATCCAGTCATGCCCGGGCACGACGATGGACCCCACGATGTTCCCCGCCACGAGCGCCAGTGCCCCGATGATGGCAACCCATGCATGAACAGCGACGAATTCCGGTACCAGCAGCGGGCTTCCACCCACGCGCAGCTTGCGCTCATTTTCCACAATTTTCTCCTTTGGTTACCCGATCCTACGCGCAAAGGCGTCTGGCGTTCCATGTAGCGCGGGGGATCGTTTACCCACCACCCGGCGATGCCCCCGGATTTGGCGCAGGGGGGTTCAGCGCGCTCGGCCGAGCAACGCCACTCCCCTCACGTTGCCCGGGTCAAAACCTAGGGTTGCAGGCCGTAAAGGAAAGCAACGCGAGGGGTTTTTACGCCCTGCGCACACCACCCGACCCCCGGCTGCGCCACATATGCGCGAAACCCCGTTGCGCGTTCCCTTGCCGATTGGTACGGGCCGCCCCCCTTGCATTTGCTTATCCGTTTGGGTCAGTTAAAGACGAACACCAACAGCGGCCGCCCCTCGTTCAACGAGGGGCGGCTCTC
>NZ_LWGH01000275.1:0-4475 GCF_001635395.1 Sulfitobacter sp. HI0129
GCTGTCGCCGCAATGGGCCAGCAGCGCGTTCACCAGCGTGCCGGATGGCGAGCCCGGCGCGGGATGCACGACCATGCACGCGGGCTTGTCCACGACGATAAGCTCCTCATCCTCGTAGACGACATCCAGCGCGATGGCCTCGGGCGCGATATGGCTCTCCTCCGCCTCCTCCACATCGATCTCCACCAGATCGCCGGCGGATACCGTCGCGCGGGGGTCGCGCACCACCGCGCCGGCGATTCGCACGGCACCTTCCTCAATCAGGCGCATGAGCCGTGTACGCGACAGGGTGGCCTCCTCTGGCACATCGCGGGCAAGCGCCTTATCAAGACGGGGCGGCGGAGCGTCCGCAACGGCAAAGGTGATACGGCGGTGCGACATGATAGAATCCGATGAGCCGGCCAACCTGAGGTTCCTCAGACGACTGGTGACGTCGCTGACCGTGGTGATGATGCTCGGCCTTCTAGTCGTGATCGGTTTGCTTGTCACCCGCCTGCGGGACCGCGGCCCGGCCCTGCCCCAGCAGATCACCCTGCCCGACGGCGCCACCCCCCTCGCGGTGACGGCCGGTCAGGGATGGTACGCCGTGGTGACACAGGATGACCGGATATTGGTTTACGACCAATTAACGGGGGGCCTACGACAGGAATTGCAAATCACCGCGGAATCCGAATAGGGATTGCACGCGGAAAAGGGGGAATCGGAATAGACCGGCCCCCTATACAAAATTTATTAACAAATCGTTAGCGTAAATGAGATTTATTTTCCGCATGCTAATAGATGCGTCTCAATTACGCTGAAAAGTTATTTTGCGAACGACGTGCGTGAAACCGCGCGTCCCTTCTTCGATACCTTCGGAATTTCCGCTGCGACCCCGGCCAGCTTTCCGGCCAGTTCATCCAGTTCGGCCTTCGTCCCCTCCGAAGAGGCGTCTCCGACCTTGGTGAGAAATTCCACAAGTCCTCCAAGCACATCCTGTGTTTCCTGCATTGCGTGCAGACCGTCTAAATCGCTCATGCGTCCCTCATGGCTATGGCGCGGCTAATATGTTGCTACTGGCAACGAATAGCAAGATAGTGCAGTAGGTCAAGCACTTGTTTAGCTTGTCTTGTTCAAGGATTGTTCAACTTTTTGACGCAACGTTTCACGGCTGAGAGGTTTCTGCATGAAAATTGTGCTGCCGCTCAATTCGGTGATCGCTTCCGTCCGCTCAAGGTCGATCGGGCCATCGCTCCCGGACATGGCAATCACCGGCGTGCCCGCATGCGCCTCCTTAAGATAATCGAGAACTTCGGTCGCATCCCCGTCGGCCAGCCAGAAATCGATCAGGATAAGATCGAAGTCGGAATTCTCGGCCAAGGCCTTGCGGGTCGCGGCGCGCGTTGTGGTGACAACAATGATAACTGACATGTCACCGAGGAATTCCTCGATCAGGTCGCAAACGGTCGGATCATCCTCCGCTAGGAGGATCTTTCGAGTTCGAGTCATCTGGGGCACTTTTTAAATTCAAGGAAATAGTTCGAATAGATCTTATAAATTGAAGCTTTTCAGCCTTAGGTAGAGATAATATGCGATCCGCGATTACTTTGATAGGGTCCTCATTCAACTTCTCGCGACCTTCCACAGTCAGGCTGACCGTCTTCGTGCGATTGTCTGCAGGGCTAATGGCCTGTTCGACATAACCGCGCGATTCCAGTGTTTTCAGGGCCCGGGCCACGGGCGCACGGGTCAGGCCGAGATACCGCGCGATCCAGCGCAATTCGTTCCGGTCCGCCGGGGTCTTGCGCAGATACCGCAGGATCGACCATTGCAACGGTTGAACCGCGCTCGACCCCTTGTCGCCATAGATGTCGCGAATCATCCGCTCAAGCAGGGTGGCGGCGGCTTCGGCCTCTATCTGGTCGGCTTGGTTCTTCATTCTTTTCCCGGAGTCCCTGGTGGTTCCATCACGTATGCGGGAGATTACGACATAAGGATGAACAGGAGGGGGCGCATTTGGTTCCTGCGCGCGCGCATATTGATCGAATCTGTCTCGAAATTTCCCCAGCCGCGCCTTTTGCTCCAAACAGGTTTCGGTCATGGCAGATCGCGCGGTCATTCCCCGTCGGAGCCGCATTTACCTTACCACGCCCGAACGTAAGCCAACAGGGCCACCGCGACGTGCGGGGTGACAACCGGAGGAGTCGTTCAATTCGAAGGGGTGGTACCACCTCCCCGGCTCGAACGGGGGACCTCCTGATCCACAATCAGGCGCTCTAACCAACTGAGCTAAGGCGGCACTGGCGCGGATCTACCGGCCACCACCGCGAAATGCAAGACCTTCGCGCCCGCAAAACCGGTGGAAATCCGAACTTACCCTGCCCCACAGGCAACTGCGCCGCCCGCCACACACACCCGCGCGCCCTTGCCCCCGGCCCCGTTCCGCGCTAGCGATACGCCCCATCACCGACGGAGAGCGCCATGGGCATCGACACAGAACGCGACATCGAGGCGAACCTGCAGATCGGTCCGACCGACAAGGGCATGGTGCGGCTCTTCGTCGAAGGCGGCGGCATGGAGATCCCCATGGATTTCACCCCCGAAGAGGCCCGCGAGATCGCCGAAGAGATCATGGCCGCCGCGAACCGCGCGGGCGGCGGCAGACCGGCCCGCAAACGCTGACCCTGCCCCGGGGGGTCCTCTGGCCCTATCCCCAGTGCGTCACCCCGCCCGGATCGCGCAGCAGATGCAGCCGCCGGGCCGCGTGGAAGGCGAATTTCCGTGTGATCACCTTGCGCCGGGCCGCTGGCAGCTTTGTCTCCGGGCCCGTGCGCAAAATCTCCGCGCCATAGCCGTCGGCGATCATCAGGCCGCTGTCCTCGGGCAGCAGTTCCGTGGGAAAGCGATCATCCACCGCCCAGAAGAACCTGTCCGCCCATTCAAGGTAGCCGTGCCACTTACCGTCCGCCATGAAATCCGCGCGTGAGGATTTGCATTCCACGATCCAGATCTCGCCCTTCGGCCCCAGCCCCATGACATCCACGCGCAATCCGCGCGCGGGCACCAGTTCTTCCACCGTGACAAAGCCAAGCTCGGCCAGATGCCGCGCCACGCCACGCGCCAGCACCTGCCCCGGCATCAGCGGCGCTGTGTGCAGGCCATCCACCCCGGTTTCATGATCGTCTCTCATGGGGCGGGAATATGAACATTACATGAACATTTTGCAAGTCCGGCAGCGGCGTCTTCTGTTTTGGTCCCACGGGCACTACCTTCAAATCTGGATAACGAGGATAAGTGCATGGCTGACCGGACCCATATGACAGAAGCCGACGCGCGCGGCGTGCGCTACGCGCGCGAGTTGCAGGGTCATCTGAGCTGGCTCGATACCTTTTCGGGCACGGCGTTGGGGGTGCTGGCGGTGGCCTCGGGCATCTATACCTACCTTGGCGTGTCATCCCTGCTGGACGACAACGGCGCCATGTCGGCCTTTGCCGCCATCGCCTATTCGGTGGCCGTGTCGGTGGGGATCTTCGTCTTCTGGTCCTACATGCTGCGGCTTTTCCCGGCGGTGCGCGGCGCGCGGGCGCGGGTCGGGCTGCTGGGGGCCATGGGCTTTGGTTCCATCGCGATCATCGCCATGTCGAGCTGGCTCAACGCGGCGGCGCTCGCCGGATCGGCGGCGGTGGAACAGCATCTCGCCAAGACGGTGCAGGATTATCAGGGCTCGCTCGAACGCGCGCATGAAATCGCCCTTTCCGCACAGGCGCTGGAGCGCGATGTCTCCCGCGTGCGCCAAAGCTTCGAGGACCTGAGCGAACAGGAAGCTGCGGGCTCGCTTTCTGGCCTTGCCGGGCGCGGGGCCGTCTTCCGCGTGCTGCGGCAGAAATCCGCGGAACTCGCGGGGTTGGAGACGCAGATCACCTCCCAGACGCCACTGGTCGCGCAGGCCTTTGCCGAGGGCAACCAGATCCTCAGCCGGATGCGCGCCCTCACGGTGGAGCCGGGGCCGGTGGAGGCGCGCTCCGTCGAGTTTTCCGAACAGGCGGTACGGCTCGCCGGGTTGATCACCCAGTTGCGCCAGCTTTCGGTGGCGCCGCTCGTCGAGCGCGCGGCACAGGATCTGGCCGCTTCTGTCGTCCTGCCCGAGCTTGACGGCGCGACGGAGGAGAACCGCGGCGCGCAGGGGGCCACCATCGCCTCCGTGCTGGAGGTTCTGGCCCAGCGCGCCGCGACGCTGGAACGCGCGGCACAGGCCGTGCAATCCATGCCGCTGCCCGCCGATACAACCTATACCCCGATTTCCAGCGCGGACGCGGTGATCCTCTATGCCCGCAACTTCGTGCCCTCATGGGCCGGGGCCATCGCCATCGACCTGCTGCCGGCGGTGCTCGTTTTCATCCTTGCGATCACGCAATCCGCTATCCGTACGGGCCGCGAGGGCGCGGCGGTCGAGGATTCGCTGACGCTGGCCGAATTGCGCGCGGCACTGGCCGCCA